>NZ_JBNMKH010000006.1:0-48779 GCF_050874245.1 Bifidobacterium sp.
CCGATTTCACGACAAAGGCCGAACCCGCGGCAACGTCGGCCGAACTGCTGCCTTCCGAAACCGAAACGAAGCTGAGCGTCGCCGGCGGCAAGGTGCAGCCGGGACAGACGGCCCGCGTGTACGTCGACAACCTGAAGGCTGATGCGAAGGCCAAGGCCGATGCGAACAGCCTGTTCTGGAACGCGTACATCTACTCCGAGCCGCGTGCGCTGACCAGCCCGGACGGGGCTCCGTTCGTGAGGGTCCAGAAGGAGCAGTCCACCGGCAAGTACTACTTCGACGCCGTGATTCCATCCGACCTGCCCGCCGGTGATCACAGAATCAGCGTGCAGGACGATAATGGCGCCGTGCAGGCGTTGACTGCGGTGACGGTGGGCGATGCCCCCGCGCAGACCGTCGACAAGTCCAAGCTGACCGCCGCGATCGAATCCGCCGGCAAGCTGGCCGAGAAGGACTTCACCTCCGCCTCGTGGACCGCGTTTTCCAAGGCGCTGGCCGATGCGAAGGCTGTCGCCGGCAAGCAGGACGCCTCGCAGGCTGAGGTGGATGCCGCCGTGAAGGGTCTGACGGATGCCCAGGCCGCATTGAAGAAGGCTGACGCCTCCAATGCGAAGCCGGCCAAGCCGAACAAGACGAACAACGGCAACAACGGATCGGCCAAGCCGTCGGGCGACAACAAGACCGCCGCGGACGGCAAGAAGGCTGGTCTGGCGCTGACCGGTGCGTCTGTGGCCGCCGTCGCTGGCGTGCTGGTGCTTCTGGCTGTGCTCGGTGCTGGTCTCAAGGTCATGAGGTCTCGCCGCTGAAACGGCTAATCGGTTTTCGAACCATTGACTGACGAGGGTAGGCAGCCGCTGGCTGCCTACCCTCTGTCATATCCAGTCGCGCTTTGATTTTCGTAGGTGTTTTGCATGGTTTTTGCCGGGATTCATGCTATCTCGGAGCGAGATGGTGCTTAGAGACTTGCCGATATAATCGACAGTAGATGAAAGCGAGGTGAATGCTGTTATGACGACTGTGACTATTGACCCGAAACCATTCGCCGTGGACAGGGATGCATTGGCGGCGTTCAGTGTGTTCGCCCGGTTTAAGGGAATGAGTATTGACGAGGCGCTGGGGGCTTATATCAATTCGTTCGCACCTCAGGTCAAGGGCGTTACCGTTGTCGGGCGTGATGCTGACGGTCCTGTGTTCGATATTCCGGATGCCTTGGTGTACGATCCCGAGTACGCCGATGATGGCGCGATGATGCTCCCTAAGGCATGGGACGATGACGACGCCTGAACCCAAGTCTGTGCCGAAGCACCTTCGTCGTTTCGATGTGGTGCGCGCTCTGGTGTATTTCGAGGAGCATGATGGACGCCGTAAGGAACGTCCGATGGTAATCATCCGTCTTTCCGGTGACGGGGAGACGGGCGTCGGTATCAAATGCACCAGTAACCCGACGTGGAGTGATAGGGAACATGGCGCAGTCCGTATCAGTCAATGGCAAGAGGCTGGGCTCGAACATGAGACGACGGCCAGATGCCGACAGCTAGTGAGATTTCGCAAGTCCAAGCTCATTGGATATTACGGCCGGCTGGATTCGGTGGATATCGAGGCCATCGCCGAGGCTTTGCCGCAGCTCAAGCCCGAGGAGTTCATTTGGCTCAGCGATGAGCGATGAGTGAAAGTGCTTGAGGCCGGTGTAATGATATTTTGGGCGGACGGGATTGCAGGTGAATCATCGTAAGCTAGATATCCCGGTAATCCCGCTGCCCAATGATACGGAATGCGCTGAGCTTTTATCGTTGTGAATTGACCTTGCAATGCCATTGGTTTCGTCGCAGGTCATCCACGCGCCGATTCCGTGGTCGGATCTTTTTGCAGGAGCAGGAAGACGAGGGCGGCGGCCAGCAGGATCGCGATCGACAGCACGCCGAGCGACGCGTTGCCGGTGATCGACGTGGTCGTGGCGACCAGGAAAGTGCCGATGATCGAAGCCGTCTTGCCGAAGATGTCGTAGAAACCGTAGTATTCGTTGGCGTGCTTCTTCGGAATGATCTTGCCGTAGTACGAGCGGGACAGCGCCTGGATGCCGCCTTGGAACATGCCGACGAGAATCGCCAGAATCCAGAATTCGAATGCGGAACGCAGGAAGAACGCGGCGAAGAAGACGATGCACATGTACGCCACCACCGCGACGGTGATCATGGTTTTCGCGCCGAAGCGGCCGGCCAGCTTGCCGTAGACGATGGCGCTCGGGAACGCCACGAACTGCGTGACGAGCAGCGCCACGACCAGCTGCGTGGAGTCGATGCCCAGCTGCGTGCCGTACGACGTGCTCATGGAGATGACGGTGTTGACGGCGTCGATGTAGAAGAAGAACGCGATCATGAACATCCACAGCGGCTTGTTCTTGCGGATCGCGCGGAATGTGGAGCCGAGTTCCGCGAACGTGCCGCGGATGGCCTCGCCGGTCTGGGACGCGGTGGCACGGTAATGCACCTGCTTGTAGCTGGTGAGCAGCGGGATGGTGAAGGCCACCCACCATGCGGCGGTGATGACGAACGAGGCGCGCGTGCAGGCCACGGTCGACCAGCCGAACAGCGCCGGACCGCCGAAGATCAGCGCGATGCACACGATGAACGGCACGGTGGAACCGATATAGCCCCACGCGTAGCCGTGCGAGGAGATGCGGTCCATGCGCTCGTTGCTGGTGGTGTCCACCAGCATGGAGTCATAGAAGGTGAGCGAGCCGTTGAGGCCGATGGTGGCCAGGACGCACACGATGAGGAACGCGAGCCAGCCGAGCGGCAGCGCCATCGCGCAGCACATGACCACGCCGGTCAGGAAGAAGCCGGTGAAGAACTTGATCTTCATGCCCTGCACGTCCGCGATGGAGCCGAGCAGCGGCATGAGCACGGCGATGACGAGCGACGCGATGGTCTGCGCGTAGCCCCAGGTGGACACGATGTTCGTCTCGCCCGCGGCCTTGAGCAGCGAATTCGTGTAGATCGGCACTACGGCGGTGGACAGCAGCACGAACGCGGAATTGCCGACGTCGTAGACGATCCACTTCTTCTCACGGGACGTCATTTTCTTGGAAGTCGCGGCGGTTTGTGCTGTTGCGGTCGCGTGCGATTCGGGGGCTGTATCGGTCAATGTTGACTCTTTTCGGCTCAATGTCAATCCTATGGCTCATCTTATTCCATATGCCATCGTATGGGCGCGCTGTGGTCATGGATGCCGCCCGACATGAACATCGTATGAACAAGTTAACGTGTGGAAAAAATACGAAATAAATGAGTTTCCGCGCCATTTCCGTCTATGCGGATCATTGCCCGCCACAGGTTGTTCCGTGAGACGGAACCTTCATGGCATGGCCCATCCGAGTAGGATAAGACTGATATCCGGTTCCGCAGATGCCGCTGTCGGCTGCTGTGGAACCGTGATGGTTCTTTTCCCGAATCGCGATCGCATGGCAAAGTCCGCCCTGCGGACGCCATATGACAAGGAGCCCTACCCATGGGTGCGCAGGTCCCGAACTCCCTTGACGCGAACGTGCGGATGCTACGGGCGGTATTGGAGCAGCCGCTGCCGGACGTGATCGACATGATTATCTACCGCGGCACCACTAACAACGCCGAACAGGCCACGCCATTCGAGCGTTTCGCAGCCCAACTGCTGGTTGAGGCCGGAGCGCAACGCATCCGCGATATCGCTGCCGAAAATGATCTCGAAGTGATCAGGCTGAGCACTTCGACGCGTTTCTGGATCCGCTGCGACGGCGGCGAGCTCACCGAAGAGCAACGTGACGTGCTGCAGATGGTCGAATCGGTGCTCAACCGCATCGACTACGCCGACGACGAAGCGCACGAGGCGCTGGCGGAAGGCGTGCCGGTCGCGCAGATTGACGAACGCTACTATCTGGCGAAATCGCAACAATTCCTGCGCAACGTATCCGGGGAGATCCGAGATATCGACGAATTGCAGGAAGGCGAGAACGAATTCCGCACCTTATGCGGTGTGGAAGCCGCGCGCGGCGGAAACTGGGACATCGGCACCCGCTTCGCCAACGTCTGCGAAGGCCTCGAACTGCCGTTCCGCCTGTCCTATCGGTTCGACGTGGATGCGCGGACCGGCGTGATGGTGGTGCGCTACGGCATTCCGAAGCCGTCGGTCATGCCGGTCGCTCCGCAGTATCGCGACGGTTTCGTCTCCGCATATGCCGTGCGATTGGCCGGTCTGCTGGCATGGGGCGCGTTCTCGTCCAGCGTGCGGCTCACGCAGGTCGATCTGACCGGCTGCGTGGGCGACGCGGACGGCGTCCCCGTGATCTCCATGGGTTTCGATCGCGTGCCGTTCATGATGGGTGCGTTGCCTGCCATGAAGAAGGGCGATTGCGACGCCGTGCCGTTGGACGTGGATCCGCTTGCCCTGCTCAATATTCTGCGTCCGGTGCGTTATTCGGGCCATTTCGACACCAGTCGTGCGCTGACGCCGATCGAACCGCTCGCCATGCCGGCGGTGTTCCTGGAAAACCGTACTCCCGTATGGCAGGATCGGCGTGAATTGCCGGAACCGTTGCGTGGGCTGCTGCGTGCGGACCGCGCATGCGAGCTCGACGTCATGCACGAAGGGGATGTTCCCATCTCCGCCGCCGACATCGACGCCATCGTCGAGGAAAACAAGGACTCGCCGATGGTCGCCGAACTGCAACTCGAGACGGCCCTGGCGCAACTCGGCGAGGCAGTTGAGGCGAAAACCGGTTCCAACGGCGAGAAACCGCTGTATTGCAACCGCCCGGCCAGTCGCATGATGGTCTCTCTGCTCGACGGCGACGAGCGGACCCGATACTGGAAAATACCGGACGCAATCGTCGACGTGCACCGGAACCTCGGCGAGCTTGCACTGGATAATGGCGATTTCGAACGGGCCGAACGGGAAAGCAGGACCTGCGTCGACCTCGGACCGACCTGTGTGCAGCTCCGCGAAGGGCTTTCGCAGGTATACGGGAGGAACGGGGATTTCGGCAAAACCGCGGACACGCTCGTCGAGGCGCTGAAGCTGGCTGTGACGCCGGTCGATTGCGAAGTGCTGTACTACCGGCTCGGATACGCGCTGTGGAGGATCGGACGACTGCCCGAGGCGCTCGCCTGCTATGCGATGATGGTGGGTGGAGGCACGCCGTTCCGCCATTCCGCGAAGGATGAGGCCTACGAGTTGAGCCAGCAGATGGGACTGGCTTCGCCGGATATGACCCCCGCCGAAGCCCATGCCGCGTTACGTGCTGGCAATGTGCCCGTGGCTCCGTCGGATACTGTGCTGAACGTGCTGGCACGGGCCGCCATAGGGCTGACCGACGCCGGTTTTCCACTGCTCGCGTATGACGCGGCTTGGGTGCTGGGCATGCGCGGCGGTGGAGACGTGGTCGCCTCGATGTCCGCCAGCCTGCGCTACGGCGTGGAGTGGAAGGACGATGTTGACTGACGCAAAACGGCGGAATATGGGGAATCACATACGATTTCCATCCACAGGTTTTGCGATTGGCCGGGGCTGGTTGTATAGTTGAGAAGTTGTGTGTTCTGCCATGCACTTCGCTGTGTGACATCGAACGCGCAGACTTGCAAGTCAATAGTAATCATAGGGAGTCCATTATGGCAGCTCGTTGCGCAGTGTGCGGCAAGGGACCGCAGACCGGTTTCACCGTTTCGCACTCACATATTCGCAATAAGCGCACCTTCCGCCCGAACCTGCAGCCGGTTCGCACCACCATCGACGGCGAGAACGTTCGCGTTCGCGTCTGCGTGAAGTGCATCAAGGCTGGCAAGGTCCAGCGCGTTGAAGCGTGAATCGCGAAATAACAGCTTGAAACCCCGGTAAGCCGATTCGGCCGCCGGGGTTTTGCTTTATCTGCGGTGGTGCTGTTGTTTGTGCCCCTGTTGCCCGTGCCTCTGTTTTCTGCATGCCTCACAATGGTGGGGAATTCCGCCCGCCGCACAATCATCCCGTCGTGACACAATGGAGTGTTATGAGCACCACACTGGAAACCCCGATTTCTTCTATCGAAAGCAACCGTCGCAGAGTCGGTGCGTTGAAATCGCTGGGTGTGGTGTCGGTCGGCGACGCGCTGACCTACTATCCGTTCCGCGTCACCGACCCCGTGCCGGCGAAGGCGCTGCGCGAAGCGAAAATCGGGGAGAAGATGGCGTTCGCCGCGCATGTGCGGGACGTGCGCGTATTTCCGATGGCCCGGCGCGGATTCCGTCTGATCGCCGACGTGGACGATGGCGATTTCGCGCAAAGCAGGCGGCAGAGCGCTTCCGTGGCGTCGCTGGTGTTCTTCTCCTACCGGAAATCGTATGTCGATTGGATCCAGCGTAAGCTGCGTCCGGGCGCGCTGCTGGTGGTCGCGGGGGAGCCGAGCGTATACAACGATCGCCTGCAATTCACGCATCCCGACCTGCTGACCGTGGATCCGGCTGCCGAGCGTACGGAGGACGAGCGTGCGGAATGGGACGACGGCTTCGGCGAAATCGACGGAACCGGCTTCGGTGAAAGCAGCGGAGTCGACGGAAGCAATGGAACGGCGGGTTTCGCGGGGAATTTCGCCGCGCCGAACGTCCACACGGGCAGTCTGAAATACGATGCGGAATCGATTCCGGAGGCGTTGCGCCACGTGTGTCGCCCCCGGCCCGTATATCATGCGAATTCGCGGATTTCCAGCGAACACATTCACGAATCGATTGAAAAATGCATGGATGCGCTGTGTGGCGACGAGTACGCGGCCGCCCAGGCGGCCCGTGCCATGCAGCAGGATGGGGCACCTGACGCGCAAAACGGGGAATCCGACCTTCCACAGGCCGATCGCGAAGCCCGGACCGAAGCGCTGGCTGTCGCGGTTCCGGACATCATGCCGGAACGGTTCCGTGCGGAACATGGGCTGATGCACCGCGCTGAGGCGTTCATGGCGATCCACGATCCGCAGGACCGTCGGCGATTCGACGAAGCGTTGAGGACGTTGCGTTACGAGGAGGCGCTCGTCTGTCAGACGGCGCTGGTGCAGTCGCGCGATTCGTCGCGCAAGGCCAAGGCGACGGTCTGCGCCGACACTCGTCTGAAGGACGATTTCGTGGCGTCGTTGCCGTTCACGCTGACGGACGGGCAGCAGCGGGTCATCGACGACATCTCCTCGGACATGGCACGCGATTACCCCATGCAGCGTCTGCTGCAGGGCGAGGTCGGTTCCGGCAAGACCGTGGTGGCGGTCGCGGCGATGATGCAGGCCGTCGGTTCCGGCAAGCAGGCGGTGCTGGTGGCGCCGACGCAGGTGCTGGCCGAACAGCATTACGAAAGCATCCGCGGCATGGTCGAGCGTATGCACGATGCCGCGCAATCCGGGGAATCCGACGAAAAAACAACCCACAATGGCACTGTGGACAAAGGTGGACAAGTCGGCGCGGATGGCGGAACGACGTCGCCGGATGGTGGACAACCGGCCAATCGGCAGACGGACCAATCGGAAGAAGACATCCCGGTGCTGCTGCTCACTGGCGGCATGAGACTCGCCGTCCGCCGGCGCGTGCTCGCCGCGGCCGCCTCCGGCAAACCGTGCATCGTGGTGGCCACGCATGCCGCATTCTCCAAGACCTTCCAAGCGCCGAACCTCGCGCTGGCGGTGATCGACGAACAGCACCGCTTCGGCGTGGAGCAGCGCGAATCGTTGAACGGCAAAGGAACCACGGCCCCGCATCTGCTGGTCATGACGGCCACGCCGATTCCGCGCACCGCCGCCATGACCTGGTTCGGCGACCTTGACATCTCCTGGCTCGCCGAGCTGCCGGGCGGCCGCAAGCCGATCCGCACCTTCATCGTGCCGGAGGAGAACGGCTCGCTCATGGCGGAGATGTTCGGCCTGATCCGCCATCGTATCGACGCGGGGGAGCGTGCCTACGTGGTCTGTCCGCGCATCGACGCGGATTCCGAGGACGCGGATACGGCGTCTGGCGCGGAGGATGCGGAAGTGGGTTCCGCATTCGACGACATGTATGATCTGGGCGAGGACGACGCGCAGCGCGAGCAAAGGCCGCCATTGCACGCCGTCGCGGAAATCGCGGAACGATTGCGATCGCTGCCGCAGTTCGCCGGCATTCGCATAGCCACGCTGACCGGACGCGACGACGACGCGACGAAGACGCAGGTCATGGCCGATTTCGAATCCGGAAAGACACCGGTTCTGGTGGCCACCACCGTCATCGAAGTCGGCGTGGACGTGGCGAAGGCCAGTTGCATGGTGATTTTCGACGCCGACAGGTATGGATTGTCGCAGCTGCACCAGCTGCGCGGACGTGTGGGCCGTGGCGGCACCGAATCGGGCGCGTTCCTGATTTCGCGCGCACCGGAAGGCAGCGACGCGGCGAAGAGACTCGAAGTGATTTCCGGTACGTTGGACGGCGCGGAAATCGCACAGGCCGATCTTGAGTTCCGTGGCGCGGGCGACGTGCTCGGCGACGCGCAATCCGGCGGAAAGTCGGGCTTGAAGCTGCTGCGCGTGGTCAAGGATGTGAAGATCATCGAGGATGCTAGAGCCGAGGCCCTGAAATTGGTGGCGGAGGATTCCGTCCTGCTGGATTACGTGCAGCTTGCGGGCGCGGTGCTGGACTTCACGCGCGGCAACGAGACGTTCCTGACCAGCAACTAGGCTGTGACGATATGCGCGTGATTTCAGGACGATTCAAAGGCGTGGCGTTGACCACGCCGAAGTCGGGCACCAGACCCACCACCGACCGTACCAAGGAGGCGATCTTCTCGCACCTCGATTCATGGGGAGTGCTGGACGACGCGCGCGTGCTCGACCTGTTCGCCGGAACCGGGGCGTTGGGCATCGAGGCGTTGAGCCGTGGCGCGCGCGAACTCGTGGCGGTGGAATCGGCCGCTCCGGCCGCGACGCTGATCGCACAGACGCTGACGGCGCTGAAGCGCAATCGTGCATGGGAGCAGGGCATGAGCGCCCGAGTGATCAAGGCCCGCGCGGAGAAATACGCGGCCTCCGCCTCCGCAGTGGCTCCGTTCGACGTGATCTTCATCGATCCGCCGTACGCGTTCGAAACCGAGGCATGCAATCAGTTGCTGGCCGATCTGGCGGCTCGCGAGCTGACCGGCAGCGGCACCGTGATCATGCTGGAACGCTCCACGCGTTCCGCCGAGCCGACCGCCCCGGAAGGCTGGGCCATCTCCGATCGCCGCGATTACGGCGAAACCGCCGTCTACTACATCGAACCCGTTGCCTCTGGCGCGGCTGATGGCTCCGCTGAGGAAGGCCTCTGATCCTCATTTCCGCCGCTGTCTGGCGCCCAAAAGAGGCAATCAGTGCCGACGCGGATGTTCGCCGGAGACTTCCCATCCCAAAGCCATAAGCGTCTTGCGATCCGCCTTGTCGAGCTTCGTGCAGTCGAGGGCTCCGATGAGGTCCGGACGCAGCTCGTCGGTTTTGGCCAGCGCCTCGTCGCGGCGGAAACGGTCGACCTTCGCATGGTTGCCGGACAGCAGCACGTCCGGAACCTTGATGCCGCGCCAATCAGCCGGCTTCGTATACTGGCGGTGCTCCAGCAGCGCGTTCTCGCCCGTGTAGGATTCCTCCACGATCGACGCGGCATTGCCCATGAATCCGGGCAGCAGGCGGGTGATGGCCTCCAGCATGACGGACACGGCCACTTCGCCGCCGTTAAGCACGTAATCGCCGATCGAATATTCGCGCACGTCAACGCCCTGCGCGCGGTAATACCGCGGAATGCGCGCGTCGTAGCCCTCGTACCGTCCGCAGCCGAACAGCAGATGGTCGGCGTGGCTCAGCTCCGTCGCGTCCTGCTGTGTGAATAGGGGAGCGGACGGGTTCGGGAAGATCAGCACCGGACCGGGAGCGGCGGTTTCTGCTCTGTCGGCTTCGCCCGCCGCGCCATCCGCGGAGGTTTGGGACTCGGAAGACGGGGCCCCGTCATCGTCTTCATTGGCATCGGATGCGATTGTGGCCGGTTCGAGATGCAGCAGCTCGTCAAGGCATTCGCCCCACACCTCGGGCTTCATCACCATGCCCGCGCCGCCGCCGACGGGGGTATCATCGACGGAATGGTGCACATCGTGCGTCCAGTCGCGCAGATTGTGCGCGGTGACTTCGACGAGGCCTTTCTCCTGTGCCTTGCCAAGCAGACTCAGATTCAGCACTTCGAAATATTCCGGGAACACGGACACGATATCGATCTTCATAATGTTCCACAATACCGGCATGCCTGCCAAGACGCCTGTCAAGCGGAGCTGATGCGTCCGTATATGCGAAAAGGCGCTGGCACGAAGCCAGCGCCTTTGGAAAGCGACGGGGTCAGAGCCCTGGAATGAGCCCGCCCGGCGGATCGAGGGTCAGATATCCGCCCTCGAGGTCGATGTCCGGCACAAGCTCGTCCACGAACGGCACGAGCGCGCTGTTCTCGACCACCACGCCATCGGCGTCCTTGACGGGATTGGCCAGACGGATCTTGAGCAGCCATTGGGCCACTTCGATCACATCCACCACCTTGCCGACCACGGTGCCGGGCTCGAGTCCCAGCGTATTGCTTTCGGCAAGGCGTGCCTCAAGACCGATCAGGTCCTTCGGGTACCACTCGTCCGCCTCAAGCATCTCCTCCGGATCGTCCGCCTCGCCATACAGCACCACGCCATTGGCGGCCTCGGACGCATCGCGGTCGTCGATGCCCTCGAATTTGATGATCCAACGGTTCTTGAAGGTACGGGAGCTTTCCACCACGTACTCTTCCTCGCCGTCCTTCGTATACAACACAGCACCGGGAGCGAACCGGTATTCCGGTTCGTCCGTGAAGATCTGCACGGTGACCTCGCCCTTGAGCCCCTGCGCACGCCCGATACGACAGACCCTCAGCAGCTCAAGCTGTTGAGGGTCGTCGGAATGCATATCACGCACCACGCTAGGATCTCACCTGCGCACGTCCATGATGTCGACGCGCACCTTGTGGTCGGCCAAGGCCTGAACCACGGTGCGAATCGCATTCGCCGTGCGTCCGCTACGGCCGATGACGCGGCCGATGTCCTCGGGGTTCACGCGCACGCGAATAAGCTCGCCGCGCGGATTCTCATGGGACTTCACCGAAACATCATCGGGAAAATCGACGATGTTCTTGATCAGATGTTCCACAGCCTGGGCGAGCATGGTCACTCGGCTTCCGCAGCCGGCTCTTCAGCCGGAGCTTCCTCGGTGGCGGCGGCTTCGGCCTCAGCCTTGGCCTTGGCGTCAGCTTCGGACTTGGCGGCCTTCAGCTTCTGGGCCTGAGCCTCAACGGCCTCGACGCGAGCGGCGGCATCCGGGCCAGCCTCAACGGTCTTCAGGGTGCCTTCGGCACCGTCGAGACCCTTGAACTTCTGCCAGTCGCCGGTGATCTTCAGCAGGTTCAGCACCTGCTCGGTCGGCTGAGCGCCAACGCCGAGCCAGTACTGAGCGCGCTCAGAGTTGATGTTGATGGTCGAAGGCTGGGTGTTCGGGTTGTAGGTACCGATCTCCTCGATGGCGCGGCCATCGCGCTTGGTACGGGAATCCATGATCACCACGCGGTAGAACGCGTAGAACTTCTTACCCATGCGCTTCAGACGAATCTTGGTTGCCAAAATGGCTCTCCTTGTAACTAGGGGTGTGTGTTTCGTGTTCTGTGTGGGGCACGGAATCCGAAACCCACGTGTTCCTCGCGTCACGCGATTGGTAGAGGGCCTCGCGCGCGCGAATAACTGGCTAATTATAACCGTGGGGTATGGACGCGCGGCGGCTGCGGTCGCGCCGGCGCGGTTCCAAGGATGCCGGGGCATTGGGCATTCGTGAGGTGTTTGGGCGGGTTTGGCTACCCGATGTGCCGGCATCGGACGAAGCCACTATGCTAGGGCGGTTGTTGGCGATGTTTTCGCGCGGCTGCTCACGGCCGCGCCAAGGGGGTTTGCATGGCTATTGCGCTGTGGATCGTGTTGCTGGTATGCGTTGTGTGGATCGCATTGAGCGAAATGCCGGTCGGCTGGGACGGCCATCTGCCGTTGCCGTATCTGATCGCGTTGACGCCGTTGCTGTGGATTCCCACGCTGGCGATCGCCATCGCCGGTCTTGCGATGCACGACACCGCGCTCGCCGTCGTCGCGGCCATCGCATGCGTCGCTTCCCTGCTGCGCAAAATCGCGTACTGGAACAACAATCTCACGTCCATCAACACGGCGCAGATGGTGGCCGACAAAATCGCCGAAAAGCGTGGAACATCCCGTGAAACACACGTGTCGACCGCTGCGGAAGCCGCGAAACATGGCCGTTTCCGCGTGATGACGCTCAACTGCCGATATGGGCGTGCCAACGCGGCCGCGATCGTCAGCGCCGTCAAGGAACGCGACATCGCCGTGCTCGCACTGCAGGAATTGACGGACGATCTGGTCGCGGCTCTGGACGAGGCCGGCCTGTCCGACCTGCTGCCGTACCGCCAGCTGGGTGAGAACAAAGAGACGGACAATGGCGGATTCAACGGCGTCTGGATTCGTGTGGAGCCGAGCGACACCTCGCCGGTCACCGTGGAAATCCCCGCCGCCGACGTACCGGGCGTATGCTTCCCGATCGATTCGATGCGTGGCATCACGTTCGTTTCCGCGCATCCGAAGTCGCCGATGCGCGGCTGCCGCGATTGGTCGGCCGGCATCCTCGGTCTGGGCGAGTTGGCCACGTCGCAGAAGAAGGGCGATATCACCGTGATCCTGGGTGACCTCAACTCCGGCACCGACCATCCGAGCTTCCGCGGACTGCTGGCCGCCGGATTCAAGGACGCCGCGCTCGATGAGGCGAAGGGCCGCCGTGCCACGTTCCCGTCGTGGATTCCGTGGCCGCGTCTCATCCTCGACCATGTGCTGTTCACCGCGGGACTGGACGCGTCCGACGTGCGCTCCTTCACGGTCAACGGCACCGACCATCTCGCGCTGGCCGCCACGTTGACGTTGAAATGACGTTGACGCGCTGCCGAAACGCCGTGCGAATAAACGAAGCCGCCGATGCCGGAAGTTGATTTCCGACATCGGCGGCTTCGTTTCGTATGTGCTTGTATGCGCGGCTTAGTGCAGCAGACCCGACAATCCGCCACCGAAGTTCGGCGGCAGCTCGCCAGAATCGCCCATCATATCCTGCAAACCGGCGGGAAGCGCCGGATTCTGCGGTTTCTTGGCGAACGCGGAACCGCTGGAAGAGCCACCGGAATTCTTGCCGGCGAGCTTATCGCGCAATGCCTTCTCCTCGGCCTCGCGCTTCATCGGATTGCCGGACTTGCCGCCCTTCTTCTTGTTCTTCTTGCCTTTGCCCTTGCCTTTGCCGCCGCCCATGGCCGGACCGCCGAAACCGGGGATACCAGCGCCGGCCTTGTTGCTCATGCGACGCATCATCTTCGCGGCCTGCTCGAAACGCTGCAGCAGCCCGTTGACCTGCGAGACGGTGACGCCGGAACCGTAGGCGATACGCGCGCGGCGGGAACCGTCGATGATGCTCGGATCGCGACGCTCGGCCGGAGTCATCGAACGGATGATGGCCTCCGTGCGGTCGATTTCCTTCTCATCGAACTGCTCAAGCTCCTTGCGGTGGGCCGCCATGCCCGGAATCATGCCGAGCAGGTTCTTCATCGGACCAAGCTTGCGCACCTGCTGAAGCTGGTCGAGGAAATCGTCAAGCCCGAAGGAGCCATCGGAGATCTTGACGGCGGCCTTGCGGGCCTCCTCCTCGTCGAACTGCTTCTGCGCCTGTTCGATAAGGGTGAGGATGTCGCCCATGTCGAGGATGCGGGAGGCCATACGGTCCGGATGGAAGACCTCGAAATCCTTCAGACCCTCGCCGGTGGAGGCGAACAGGATCGGCTTACCGGTCACGGACGCCACGGACAGCGCGGCGCCGCCGCGGGCGTCGCCATCCAGCTTGGACAGTACAACGCCGGTGAAATCAACGCCCTCATCGAAAGCCTTGGCGGTCTGTACGGCATCCTGGCCGATCATCGCGTCGATGACGAACAGGATCTCATTCGGCTGCACGGCGTCGCGGATGTCGCGGGCCTGCTTCATCAGCTCCTCGTCAACGCCGAGACGGCCTGCGGTATCAATGATGACCGTGTCATACAGCTTCTGCTTGGCAAGCTCGACGGCATCACGGGCCACCTTCACCGGATCACCGGTGGTCTGGCCGGGGGAGACGACCGCTTCGCCGCCATCGGACTGCACGCCCTTCTCCGGCGCGTACACCGGCACGCCCGCGCGCTCGCCGACCACCTGAAGCTGCGTCACCGCGTTCGGACGCTGCAGATCGGCCGCGACCAACAGCGGGGTGTGGCCGGAATCTTTCAGCCAGTAGCCCAGCTTGCCAGCCAACGTGGTCTTGCCGGCACCCTGAAGACCCGCGAGCATGATGATCGTCGGCGGATTCTTCGCGAAGTTCAGCGGGCGGTCTACACCCGCGCCGAGCACTGCGGTGAGCTCCTCGTTGACGATTTTCACCACTTGCTGGGCCGGATTGAGCGCTTCGGAAACCTCGGTGCCGAGCGCGCGCTCACGGATACGGCCGGTGAAGGAACGCACCACGTCGAGCGCCACATCGGCGTCGAGCAGCGCGCGGCGGATCTCGCGGATGGTGCCGTCGATATCAGCCTCGGAAAGCTTGCCCTTGCTCTTCAGATGCTTGAAGGCATTCGAGAGCCTATCTGTCAAAGAACTAAATGCTGCCATAATGTTCCTCAGTCTAGCCGTCGTGTGGGAAATATCGGGGCATGGCACGTTCGGGGCGCGGTCCAATTGTTGACGCCGTGCGGTGCTTCCTCGGATGAAGTTGTGCGGTGCTTTCAGGTGAAAACGACGAAATGGTGGTCTTTACGGATGAAATCAGGGTGGATTCCGTCCGCAAAGACCACCATTTCGGTGTGTCTTCGGCGCAAAGCGCGCAGTTACATCACTTCAGCGACCAAGTGGAGCCCTGGGGGCCGTCCTCGATGGCGATGCCGGCCGCGTTCAGCGCGTCGCGAATTGCGTCGGCCTTGGCGAAGTCCTTGGCCTTGCGGGCCTCGGCACGTGCCGTAAGCTGTTCGGAGATCAGCGCGTCGAGCGCATCATGCTCTGCGGATTCTCCCTCTCCGGCCTCGCCGCCAGCGGCGCCGCCGTTCGCCCACGGTTCCGCCAGCGGGTCCAGGCCCAACGTGTCGAGCATCGCGCGAACGTTGAGCAGCACCTCACGCACCTCGGCCTTGGCCGCGTCGGAATCGGCACGGTCGGCCAGCTTCGACAGCAGCGTGTTGCCGGAACGGATGGCGGTGAAAATCGCAGCGGTCGCACCGGACACGTTGATGTCATCGTTCATCGCGGCGACGAAGTCGGTCGGCAGCGCATCGGCGGAAACGGAAACGACCTCGGCACGGCTGGGCTGTTCGCCGATGGCGATGCCCGCACGCTCGATGAAGTTCGAGACGCGCTCATAGGCGGACTGCGCCTCGGCGAGCGTCTGATCGGACCATTCCAGCATCGAGCGGTACTGCACACCGCCCAGTGCATAGCGCACCACCCAGGCGGAATTGTTCGCCAGCACGGCCGGCACAGACAGGCCGTTGCCCAGCGACTTCGACATCTTCTCACCCTTGGCGGTCACCCAAGCCGAATGCATCCAACGCGCGGCCGAATCATAGCCGGCGGCACGGGTCTGGGCCATCTCGTTCTCATGGTGGGGGAATCGCAGATCAAGCCCGCCGCCATGGATGTCGAAACCATCCTTCAGATAACGGTGGCTCATCGCGGAGCATTCGATATGCCAGCCCGGACGGCCGGTGCCGAACGGGGTGTTCCAACGCGCGTCGAGCGGATCGGAATCCTTTGGCGCCTTCCACAGCGCGAAATCGCGCGGATCATGCTTGTCGGGGGAAGCGTCGGCCGGATCGACGGGATTGTACTTGTCATCACCCGCGTTGTCGACGGACGGACCCATCGCATCGGTCACCTTGGAAGCCTCATCCTCGACGGCGGTCTGCTTCTGGTGCGTCAGCTCGCCGTAATGCGGCCAAGAGGCCACATCGAAGTACACATTGCCGGTCGGTTCACCGTTCTCGTCACGCACCACGTAGGCGTGGCCGTTATCGATGATGCGTTGAATCATGTCGATCATGTCGCTCATATGGCCGGTGGCACGCGGCTCGACGGTGGGCGGCAGCACGCCCAGGTCGGCGTAGGCCTGGCTGAACTCGCGTTCGTAGTAGTACGCGCGGGCCCACCACTGCTGGCCTGCGGCGGCGGCCTTGTCAAGAATCTTGTCGTCGATATCGGTCACGTTGCGTACGAACGTGACCTGATAGCCGAGCTTGAGGAACCAGCGGCGCACGATGTCGAACGCCACGGCGGCGCGGATATGGCCGATGTGCGGCGACGACTGCACCGTCGCGCCGCAGACGTACATGCCCACTTCGCCTGGTTTGATCGGGGTGAACGTGCTGACGGCGTGCGAGGCCGTATCGTACAGCTTCAGTCCTGCAGCGGCCTTGGCCACTTGCGCCGAGACAAGCGTGCTCGGCATGACGGAAGCGTTGAAATCCTGCGGTTCCTGAGTGTTTGCCATGGCTCCTAGAGTAGGCATCAAACCAGACAAGGTGCGTGTGCGGCCGGTGCTCGCACGTCAAACGTTTGCCGTTTACGTGGGTCGTGCCACAATAGGGATTATGACTAAGCCGAAAGTGTTGATTTTGCAACATGTTCCGTGGGAGAAGCCGGGGCGCATCCTCGACAGTCTGGATGACATGGAGCTGCCATACCAGGTGGTGAATGTAGCCAAGACGAAGAAACCGGAACTGCCGAATTTCAACGAGGTCGCCGGCGTGGTGATCATGGGCGGACCGATGGGCGCGCTGGATTTCGACGAATACCCGGGACTGAAGGCCGAAGCTAAGCTGGCGCGCGCCGCCATCGCAGTAAACAAGCCGGTGCTGGGAGTGTGTCTGGGCCATCAGATCATCGCCACGGCACTTGGAGCGAAGCTCAAATCCGGCAAGGAGCCGGAGATCGGATTCGCTCCCATCAAACGCATCGACAAGCACGACTACTTCTCCATGTGGGACAAAACCATCAACGTGCTGCACTGGCATAACGACGTGGTCTCGCTGCCCGAAGGCGCGCAGCCGCTCGCACGATCCGCCGCCACCAAAAACCAGGCGTTCCGCTTCGGTTCAGCGCTTGGACTGCAGTTCCATCTCGAAGTCACACCCACCCTGCTGGAGGAATGGCTGGACGAGCCCAGCATGGTCAAGGACCTGAAGGCCGCGGGCGGGTCCAAATCCAAACTGCGCGAGGACTTCGCCGAATGCAACCCACGTCTGCAGCCCCTCGCCGACCAAGTGTTTTCGGGATTCGCCGCCCGTTGCAACACCCATGCCGCCACACTGCGGTAATCGTTGATATTCCCGGGATTTTCAAAAAGCCATATAATCGGCGGCATCAGGCCGTAACGGTCTTGCCGCCGTCCGTGTACAAGGAGGAACACCATGGCCATCAGCACCCGTATATCGCAAGCCCTTCAGGAACTACCCAAAACCGAACTCCACCTGCACATCGAAGGCACGCTGGAACCGGAACTCGCCCTGCGATTGGCGGAGCGCAACGGCGTCACGCTGCCGTTCAACGGACTTGACGACCTGCGTTCCCGCTACCATTTCGCCAATCTGCAATCCTTCCTCGACCTGTACTACCAGCTCATGGGCGTGCTGCGCACTCGCGAGGATTTCGCCGACCTGATGTTCGCCTACCTCACGCACGCGCACAAGGACGGGGTGCGCCGCGCGGAGATCTTCTTCGACCCGCAGGTGCATATGAACAACGGACTCGACTACAACCTTGTGCTTGATGGCCTGCAGGACGGCATCGCGCGAGGCCGCGACGCATACGGCATCGACGCCGCGCTGATCCTCAGCGTCGTGCGCGACCTGCCGGTCGAATCGGCACAGGCCTTGCTCGGCGCCGCGGCACCCCGCGCCAACGAACTGCTGGCGATCGGTCTGGACTCCGCGGAAGTCGGCTATCCGCCCGAACTGTTCGAACAGGTATACGAGCGTGCGGCGGACATGGGCCTGCATCTCGTCGCCCATGCCGGCGAGGAAGGCCCGTCGGAATACATCCGGCAGGCGCTGGACGTGCTGCACGTCGAACGCATTGACCATGGCGTGCGCATTGTCGACGACCCTGCGCTGGTGGAACGTGTGGCTGCGGAGGGTATCGGGCTCACCGTGTGCCCGCTGTCGAACCTGCGACTGCAAGTGGTCGACGACGTGGCCAAAGTGCCGATCCGCCAGCTGTTGGACGCCGGAGTACGCGTCACCGTCAATTCCGACGATCCTGCGTATTTCGGCGGATACATAGCATGCAACTACATGGCCCTCGCTGAAGCCGGGCTGTCGATGACGGCGCTCGCCACCATCGCAGGCAACTCGATCGAAGCGTGCTTCGCGCCGGAGGAGGGCAAGGCGGCTATGCGCACCGAGCTGGACCGGTGGAAGACGGAGTACGCCGATCTGCTGGCATGACCTTCGCCGGGTTTATGCAGGGCGGCATAATGCGAATGCTGGCCAGTGCGGTTTTTGTCGGAGCGTATCTGTGACGGGGAGTGCGAAGACAAACCGCAACATGGAACAGACGGAATAAGCGGCACGTTCGCGCGGTGCCACGCAATATGCGCGGGCACCTGCGTGGGCGGCGTGCGCGGGAGGAGAAACATATGCGTATGAACGCACAGACCGGGCGGCGCCCGGATAATCGAATGTTGTATGTCGGCGACATCGCCTTCACCCCCTCGCCGCAACGCCTGGTGGGCATCAGACGCGGTGTCGTCGCGGTGGAGAATGGCATCGTTTCAGGATGTTACGAGTCCATGGCCGACGTGCCGGCCCATTGGCGGAACGCGCCCAGAACCGACTTCGGCGATGCGCTGGTGATTCCGGGGTTCAACGACCTGCACATCCACGCCCCGCAATACCCGACCGCCGGGCTTGGCCTCGACAAGGAACTGCTTCCATGGCTGGAAACCTACACGTTCCCCGCCGAAGCGCGATTCGCCAGCTCCGATTATGCGCGGATCTGGTACCAGCGCTTCATCCAACGCATGTGGGAGGCGGGAACCCTGCGTTTCAGCGCGTTCGCGACCCTGCACCGCGAAGCCACGCTGACGCTCGCCCGACTTGCGCAGGAATCGGGACTCCGACCGATCATTGGCAAGGTCAACATGGACCGCAACGGTTCTGAGGAACTGAGCGAAAGCACTGAGGAATCCCTGGACAACACCGTTGCAGTCATCGAAACGATGCGCAGCGAGACACCCGACATCGGCTACATCGTCACGCCGCGTTTCGTGCCATCCACCACGCCCGAACTCATGCGCGGACTCGCCGACATCGCGCAACGATACGATCTGCCGGTGCAATCGCATCTGTCGGAGAATCGCGGCGAGGTCGCATGGGTGCGCGAACTGCACCCCGAATGCGCGTCGTACACGGACGTGTACGAACAGTACGGGCTGTTGCGGGACGGCAAAACGATCATGGCTCACTGCATCTACTTGGACGACGAGGAAATCGACACGTTGCGCCGCCACGATGTGACCGTGGCGCACTGCCCGCAGTCCAACGCCAATCTGACCAGCGGCATCATGCCGGCGCGGCGCTACCTGGAGCAGGGGCTGCGCGTCACCATCGCCAGCGACGTGGACGCCGGGCACGTGCCCGACATGAATCGTCATATCGCCGCCGCGGTCGCGGTGTCGAAGTTGCGGCAGACCCAATACGCCGACGAGACGGCATTGCGTCTGCCGGAAGCGTTCCATATGGCAACCAAGGAGCCGGGCAGGTTCCTGGCCGCGGCCACGGGGCAGGCACCCGCAGGGTCGTTCGAACCCGGATACGCGTTCGACGCGCTGGTGGTAGAGCCGATGACCTCGCCGTGGGAGCTGAGCGTTGCGGAACGCGTGGAGCAGTTTATCTACACGGGCACGCCGGCGAACATCAGCCACCGGTACGTGGCCGGGCGCGAGATTCCCCGCCCCTTCGCCGAATAGGCGCGGGATTTCGTGGCCGGGCGCGGGCCGTGGCGCTAACGAGGCGTGAATGGCTGCGGTCATGTGCGGGAAGTTAATGTCTTGAACGCGTTTGCTTGAACGCGTTTGGATGTGGCCGAGTGCTGTTGATCGGCGTCTGAGCGCTTTCCGTAGGTGGTTCTTTGACTCCGTAGGTGGTTGGGGCAAGTAATCGGGTTGCAGAAAGGCTTGGTTTCAGGCTTTTCCTTGCGTGGTATCTGAAGACAACCACCTACGGAAGCGGAAAACCGCCTACGGAATCCACTCTGGCATCTTGCATATCTCATTTTGGGGCAAACGGTCGGACGTGTGGCGAACAGGCCACCACACACCGTATTCGGTTTCGAAGTCATGGGTGCGAGCCGGGCGCATGACGGACGGGTACGGCACCGCCATCAAAGCGGGCAGGCGGGCCAAGTACGGGTCGGGCGCGTGTGGCGAACAGGCGGACTCGAAGAGCCGGCGCGGTGGCGGTGTTCCGCCGACGCGCTACATTGGTGCTTTATGCCGACTTATGATTTGGGACTTGAACACGTATCGCTCGCCTTCGCTACCAAGAACATCTTCACCGATGTGACGCAGGGCGTCTTCGAGGGCGACCGCATCGGCATCGTCGGCAAGAACGGCGATGGCAAATCCACGCTGCTGCACCTGTTCAAAGGCACGCAGGAGCCGGATTCCGGGCGCGTGACCATGCGCAATGGACTGACGTTCGGCATGCTCGACCAGCGTGATCCGCTTGACGACAACGCCACCGTGCGCGAGGCCGCGCTCGAGGGGCGCGAGGACTACGAGTGGGCGGCCGAGACCAGGTCGCGCGAGATTGTGGAGGCACTGCTCGGCGGCATCAGTCTGGATGCGAAGATCGGCTCCCTGTCCGGTGGTCAGCGCCGTCGCGCCGACCTGGCACGTCTGCTGCTCAAGGATTGGGATATCCTTGCGCTGGACGAGCCCACCAACCACTTGGATGTGGTGACCATCCACTGGCTCGCCGAACACTTGAAGAATCGTTGGCCTTCCGGTCAGGGCGCGCTGCTGCTCGTCACCCACGACCGCTGGTTCCTTGACGAGGTGTGCGAATCGATGTGGGAGGTCCACGATGGTGTGATCGACCCGTTCGAGGGCGGCTATTCCGCATACATGCTGCAGCGCGTGGAGCGCGACCGTCAGACCGATGTGCGCGAGACCAAGCGCCGCAACCTAGCCCGCAAGGAACTCGCATGGCTCACCCGCGGCGCCCGCGCGCGTTCCACCAAGCAGAAGTTCCACGTCAAGGCGGCGCGCGAGCTCATCGCCGACGTGCCACCGGTGCGCAACACCTTGGAGCTGAAGCAGATGGCCACTTCCCGTCTGGGCAAGCAGGTGGTCGATCTGATTGATGTGACGCAGATTTTCGAGCACGCGCAGGGCGAGGCGGATATCGACCCGGATGTGGCGGAGATGGAGGCGTCGGCCTCCCGCGTGGACGTGGTGCCGGCCATGTATGCCGAACCGCAGGCGCATGGTTCCGTTGAGGTGGCCGTAGACGATCTGACCGATCCGCGATTGGTGGACGCCGGCGTGCCCGAGGCGCGACAAGCCGCCGAACAGGCCGCACAGGCCGAGGAGCATGCGCAGGATTCGAGCGATGACGCTGCAGACACCGCTCCCGAAGTCACATCCGCAGCGCGGAAGGTCACCGTCACCGGCCGCAAGATCCTTGACGATGTGACCTGGCTGATTGGCCCCGGCGACCGTTTCGGCATCGTCGGCGCGAACGGTGCCGGCAAATCGACCCTGCTGAAGATCCTTGACGGCACAATCACCCCGACCGCAGGCCATGTGAACATCGGCAAGACCGTGAAGTTCGCAGTGCTCTCGCAACGCCTCGACGAGCTGGAGAAACTCGGCAAGTACAAGATCAAGGAAGTGCTCAGCCGCTACAAGCCGAGCTACATCGTGGACGGCAAGGAGACCACGCCGGGGCAGATGATGGAGCGCCTCGGCTTCGAATCCGCGCAGCTCATGACGCCGATCAAGGACCTCTCTGGCGGCCAGAAGCGCCGCATGCAGTTGCTGCTCATCCTGCTCGACGAGCCGAACGTGCTCATCATGGACGAGCCCGGCAACGACCTCGACACCGACATGCTCGCCGTCATGGAGGATCTGCTCGACACCTGGCCGGGCACGCTGATCGTCGTCTCCCACGACCGCTACCTGCTTGAACGCGTCACCGACCAGCAGTTCGCGCTGATCGGCGGCAAGATTCGCCATCTGCCCGGTGGCGTGCAGGATTATCTCGATATGACCGAGGCCATCAAGAATGGCAAGGACCCGTTCGCGGATGAGAAGGCCGGCAAGAATGGCAAGGGACGGAAGAGTGGCGATGCTGGCGATGCCGCTGCGGCTGGTTCCGCTGATTCCGCCGGTTCTTCCAGCGATGCCGAATCGAATGCCGCCGACGCCGGTTCGGCCGAATCCACGCCAAAGCTCACCGGCAAGGCGTTCCATGAGGCATCCAAGCGCGTCGCCGCAATCGAACGCAAGCTGGGCAAGCTGGAGGAGCAGAAGACCGATCTGGAATCGCAGATGGCAGCGCACGATCCGAGCGATTACGAGGGGTTGAACAAGCTCAACGAGCAGCTGCAGGCCGTCACGGACGAGTCCGAATCCCTCGAAATGGAATGGATGGAGCTCTCCGAACAACTCGAATAGCTCCCATTCCACCAGACCGACGCTGAGCCACCCCTCGCCGTCGGTTTCGCGGAACAGAGCATGCCAAACCGACGGTGAGAGGCCTGTAGGCGTCGGTTTGGCGGTATGGAATATACGAAACTGACGCTGGCGGTTCGCTCAGCGTCAGTTTAACGGAATAATTCGTCGTGGCTGCCGGTGCGTTCGAAGAACGCGACTGTGCCGTTCGATGACCAGATCACCAGCCAGTCCCCGGCGTTGGCGACATGGCATTCGTACCGTCCACGCCAATTGCCGGACAGGGTGTGCATGTTGTGGCGGCGGCGCAGCTCATCCAGTGTTTCCGGGGTGTTCTCCACCACCAGATCGATGACTTTTTCAAGCTCGGCCAGGTTCCAGTTACGCCGCTTGGCGTTCTTTTTCAAATCACGGCTGAAGGCCTTTGCGAAGTCGGCGGTCAGTCGACCCATCAGCGCATCGCCGCCTCGAGCAGGTCATGTCCGTTGGTAAAACGCCCCGCTTTGCCCGACGCCATGAAGCTGTCCGATTCGGCGGCGGCGCTCCGGCTCTCGTCATTGGGTTCTTCGGGAGCGAAGGTTAATGGGATGCGCCCGGTGTTCACCATCTGCTTGAACACCGCGCGCACCACCGACGAGAGATCCAGGCCGTAATATTCGGCCACGTCGGCGGCTGAACGCTTGAGATCGTCATCCATTCGTATGGTCAACGTCGATGCACTCATCAGAAACCTCATTCACTTGTATGTACAAACGCTAGATATTGTACGTACATTTTACCAAGGAAAGTGATTCCATCCAAGGCTGACAGCTGATTAGCCGACAGCTGATTAACCGCGTTGCGCGCCAGCTTGCCTAGCGAAGGCAATCGTCGAGCAATGCCTGCAGTAGTTCCAATACGCTGGTAACGCTGAATTCTGAGGATTCGTGCGAAGCCTCGATAGCGCCGTTCGCCGGGTTGATGCTGTATCCTCCACGCGGTACGTGCCGGAACGCGCCGAATGTGCAAGGCGCCACGCAGCAGGAAATCGCGAATAAGATAACGCAGCAGACGGTCCCGATGCCATATGCAAGCAGAGGCATGCAATCTTTTAGCATGAATGCCGATGCGTCGTCGACGGACAGCATGGGGCGGATTACGAACCACAGCAAGACCGATTGCGCAATCGCAAATGAGAGACCGGAAAGCAGTTCCTTGACGACGGACGGCGTTCCGCGGCGGAATACCATCGGGCGTGTGGGCGAATAGCTTTGTCCCCCTCGTAGTCCGGAACCGATGAACGCGTACCAGCAGGCGACAGTCGGAACGAGCATAAGAACGAACGCTAATTTGATGTTCTGATTAATGCCGTAAGCCGTTGGCAGACCGGCGTTGCCGATGATGCCTTTGATGATCAGACAGGACAACGCACATTGCGTCACGCAGATAAGCAGTTCGCCGATTGCAAGCAGAAACTGAATATGCATACCTCGCGTGCGTGTAGCGAGGATATGCGCATATCGCGGCGTGCCGGATGCGGTGGAATCGGGTGTAAGGCACGCGGGGCAGAGGGAACTGCATGCCTGATGATACTTAAGGCATTGCGCGCACCGTACGTAGGCCCCTGAATTTCGTGGAAGAAACCAAGGCAGCGCGATGAGCACGATGCCGATGCATAGCGCCGCAATCGCATGGATGGAATCAATCGTCATCTCGTCACATTCCCCCAACTGCACATAAAACTCTTCCACAAACCCGTGTCCAGTCTAGTGCTTTTGGATGTATGTTAGCCATTCGTGCGACAGCGAGGTGTGGTGTCGTATGGTTCGATGTCATATTCTCATTTTTACGGGAAGATGCAGTTGTTCCCGCTGGAGAAACCAATGGAGGTGTCTCATGAATCAAATGACGCGAAGAAGTCTCGGCTGTCTGTTGTCCGTTTTATTGCTGTGTTCATGCGTCGGATGTGCGAATCCCGCACATGAAACCTCTGATGGTAACGCTGTTCAGAGCAGCAGTAAAAACGATGATGCTGCTGAGCAAGCGTATAAAGCGTTTACTGTGGACGCTCTGGACCGTGTCGCCGTCGACGATCTCAATGACTCGGACAAATTGGTTCTGATAAACAAGTTGGGCGCGAAATCCGTGCACGGCGATGGCACTGTTCCGTTTTCCAAAAAGGTCGACGAAAACAATATGTACTATGTCGTTTCCATGTGCAAGCAGAAGGAACAGGCTCCTTACTCACTCGTCCTCTACAAAGATGGGCAGCCGCACACTCTGACCACGAGGGAAGCCTGTACGCCCAATGGAATAGAGACGGTCTCTCTTCCGGCGGAGAGCTTCCCTGGCGCGACATCATTGTCCATCATCAATATCGACAACACGGATCTCGTTGTCTCCGTATATGAAGTAAAGGAGAATCGTCAGGAATAACGTTGGCGGCTGGCTTAATTTGCTTGGTGGGTTAGCGGAATCGTCAGGGACAATGACCATTCTTCATTTTCTGAATTTATGGTCATTGTTCCGTTACGTTGCCGCACGAATTTTTGTATGAGGGCGATTCCATAGTGGTTCTTCGATTCGCTATCCATCGCGGCGCTGTACGGATTCGATGCGAAGATGTGAGCCTCGCCTGATTCCGCCGATCCTGCTTCCACCGAGAGAATAAAGGCAAAAGGGCCTGGTTTTCCATGTTTTGCGATGTTGTTGAGTATTTCGGTGCAGGCTGTTTGCAGCAACGGCAGCTCCGCTTTGTCTATTGCGTTCAAATCCCCACGGATTATCGGCATTCCGGTAAAACCTAGAGTTCTGAGCCTATCGCATTGGCTCTCGATGCGTTGCTGGAAAAGATCGAGAGCACGCCTCCTATCTGTCTCATTACCTGTCTCAAGATCGTTGGCCATGGGACTGATGATCTGAGTGCGAAGCTCATGCAATGCCTGCGTAAGTACCTGTTCGATTTGTGCCAAAGCATCATTGCTTTTCACGGATTCTTCCTTGCGACACAGCAGAATCGCATAGGTCATAGACCCTGCAATGGAATCATGCAGTATGTGAGTCTCCCTGAGCCGTTCCTGTTGTCGTCGCACTTGTTCTTGCGCAATCGCCAGGTCGGCCTTCCGTTGCTCTGTCTGTATCTTCCACCGTATGGCAAAGCCGACGAAAAAGGCTCCGATATAGGAGCATGCGAGCACAGGGATGCTCGAATTGTAGTCGATGCCGCCTGTCCAATAGCCCAAAGGAAGCGCCAGAGCGCAAAGTATCGGTCCTGCGATGGCAAATGTAAATCGTCTGACTTCAAACGCAAGTATTCCGCATGCAAGCCATGTGCCGTATAAGGTCGAAGGGCCGTCGCAGATAGCCGGGATTAGCGCGCACGCTATGTGCGTTGCAAGGATCGCCATACTTGCCGGCACAGGGAACCAGGGTAATAGCAACAGAGCAATGCAATAAGGTACCAAATATAGCCATGACCAGAGGGACATGTCTGTCCAAGCGGTCAGTTCGAGCAGGAAAAAGCAAATGCAGATAATGGATCCCGCCAGGTAAGGCTTGTGTGCGGTCTTCGCCAATGACGTTATTTGCTGTGGCAGCTTCATCGTTATATCCAGCCGTTTCTCACGCACGTCGCAACAGCTTCGGCGCGACTGTGGGCATGAAGTTTCTCGAAAGCTCGCCGCGCATATGTCTTCACCGATGCTTCGCTGACGTTGAGTTGCCGGGCGATGGCGGAAGTAGTGAATCCGTTTGCATAGCTGGCAATGATCTGCAATTCCTTGCCGGAAAGTCGCATGGATTCCGTGCTCTTTCCCGTCCATGACGCAACTTCGCCATTCCCAATGGCTTTTCCGATGATTCGGACCAGTTGAATCGTGGGAATTTCTTTTGGAATAATCGCATAGAACGCATCGGACCATGGTGCTCCGTGCGCTTTTTCGTTTTCGCTGTCCAAAAAGGCGCTGATGCCGATGATGGCGATATCCGGATATTGTTCCTTGACATGACGTGCCAATTCCGCACCGTCCATTCCAGGCATTGCGATATCGGTGAGCATGGCCTGCGGTCTTTGCGAAGAGTCCCTCATGGCATCAAGTGCTTGTTCGGCTGAAGTGGCGGTCCATAGAATCTGTATTGGTGCGCATGTTTCGACCAATAAGCTCCGGATTGCGCTCGCGACCAACGGATCATTGTCCACTATCCCTAAGGTCGGATCATTGGCAAGCGTGTGCATAATGCCCCCATTAGTCTGCTTCTCGCTCCAGAATAGACGCTTTGTTGCTGCAAGGAAATCATAGCGTTGACGGCGGCATGTATTGCGATTGAGTTCAAAAAATATATTGTACAAATAATTTGTATATAATGGGAGGCGACGGAAAGGAGTCTCCTGCAATGACCGATACCATCCCAGACGAAGCACGGCTGCCTGAAGATGCCGCAGTAACTGTAACCAATGCTGATACTCTTCGGATCATGGCAAGTCCGATTCGTATGAGGATCCTTGGAACATTGCGGGTGAATGGCGAGCAGACTGTAGGAAGCATCAGTGAGCAGCTTGGTGAGGCTCCTGGCGCCATCAGCTATCACTTGGGGCAGCTTGCAGCTGCTGGACTCGTGGAGAAGGTGAAGTCTCCCGATGGCGATCGAAGAAAAAGCTGGTGGAAGGCTTGCCAAAGCGCCATTCGTCTGGAGGGTTCCGGGGAGAAAAACGGTGCGGACAATGCAAAGGCCATGGATATGTTCCGACGTTCTGCGGCACTCTCCTACGAGATGGCCTATGAGCGTTTTCTGGACAAGCTGCCGGAATTGCCTCGGGAATGGGCCGATGCATGCACCAGCGATGATCATGTGCTGCGCTTGACCGCAGAGGAGATGAGCTCGATGCTTGAAGAGCTCAATGAGGTCGTGCGTCGCTGGCAGATCAAGGCAGGCGTGCATGGTGATAATGAGCCGGGCGTCGAACCCGTTGCGCTGATTCTGCAGGCCTTCAGATGGTTTTCGTAAAACGTCGGTAGGGACTTTTGCCCATGGTCGCATAGCCCATAAATACATAGCAATACGGAAGCATGGGTGGAATAAGGAACAAGTGGGACAAGTGGAGCAAGCATGAACCGAACGACGAAATCATTCTGGCAATCCACAGGGTACATCCCGTGGTTCACTGCGGATACGGCATCGGCAGCCGGGTTGGCACTGCATACATTGGCGATCAGTCTGCTCGGATATGCGGTGTCCGGCTCTACCGTCGCCGCCGGCTGGCTTGGAACGGCGTCGATGATCGCGCAACAGGTTGCGAGCGTATTCGGAGGCACTTTCGTCGACAGGCATGACCGCAAACGACTTATCGTGTCAAACGCCGTCGTCGGCGTTTTGGCTTGGGGCGCGGTAGCGGTGCTACTGCTGTGCAACGCATTATCGTTTCCCGTGTTGCTGCTGATTGCGGTGCTTGCATCCGGCGTTAACGGATTTCTCGGGAGCGCCACGGATGCGATGCTTCGCTCAATCATCGATATCCGCTATTATCCCAAGGCGCGAAGCCTCAACGAGGGACGTGACGCGACCATCACCATGGCGGGAAGCCCCATCGGAGGATTCCTGTACGGCGTCGCACCATGGCTGCCATTCCTGGTGTCAGCATGTATGTACGCCGTGGCCGGCGTTGCCGCCACCGGCATTCGCGAACATGATTCGGATAACAGGCGTATCGGGGAAACGGATGGCGATGCGGCGAAAGGTGGTTTCTTCCGCGATTTCCTGGAAGGCTGGTCATGGTCGTTGCACAGGAAAACGCTGGTGGTCGTGCTCGTCGTGGCGGCATTGCTTAATTTCGGCGTCAATGGCATCCAATATGCCATTCAGCTGCATCTGATGTCGTGCGGGACCAATGCGACCTCCATCGGATTCATCAGTGGTGGCATATCGCTGATGATGTTTGTGGGATCGTTACTGGCCGGCAAAATCAGTGATAAGGTTCCGGTCGGTCCAACCGTGTGCCTCGTCTGTCTGTTCATCTGCCTGTGCGTCTTGCCGATGGCCTTGACCGACAATTACTGGGTTATGCTGGTTGCCAATTCGTTCGTCGGTCTGCCGTTCCCGCTGATTAACGCGATGCTGCTTGGCTTCATCTTCGCCAAATCGCCCACGAACATGCAAGGGCGCATCACTGTCACATTGACGGTTCCGGCCCAGGTGCTCTCGATGTTCTGCAGCGCAGTGGCCGGCACCTTGCTTCCGGTCCTCGGATTCCACGGCACGATGCTGGTGTTCCTCGCCATTCTCGTGGCAAGCGCCGTGCTGGTGATGTGCTCCCGTTCCATTCGCGACATCCCCAAGGCGGCGCAATGGGAGCATACGATATTGCGGTGAGATATCGAAGCAAATGAAAAGCGGTGCCCCACGAGACGAGTCGTGGGACACCGCTTGCCGTAAATCAGGCAGATTGCTCAGGCCGTTCAGCGACCGGTGATCTCGGAGCCGAGCACCTTCTCGCTTAGCGCCTTCGGGCCGCGGGTCACGGCGACCGCACCAGAGCGGACCAGCTCGATGATGCCGTAATGCTCCAGCAGGCCGAGCAGCGCGTCGATCTTGCCTTCGGCGCCGGTGGCCTCGATGGTCAGCGACTCAGGGTTCACGTCCACCACACGCACGCGGAACAGACGCACGATCTCCAGCACATCGGAACGGTTGGATTCGTCGGCGGCCACCTTGATGAGCACCAGCTCGCGCTCCACAGTGGTTTCCGGATCGAGGTCCACGATCTTCAGCACGTGCAGCAGCTTGTTGAGCTGCTTGATGATCTGCTCGAGCGGCACTTCCTCCACTTCGGCGGTGACGGTGACACGGGAGATGTCCGGACGCTCGGTGGGGGAGACGGACAGCGAATTGATGTTGAACGCGCGGCGGGCGAACAGGCCGGCGATGCGGGCCAGCACGCCCGGACGGTTCTCGACGAGCACGGACAGCGTGTGACGCTTGGAACCCGGCTGGGATGCAGGATAATTTGCCATGATCGAAATTTCCTTCCTTACGCTACTCGTTCAGTCGTTCTCGCCAGCGCGCTGCAGAGGCTTCACGCCCGGCTTGTACGTGACGTTGTCGTTGGAATCGCCGGCTGCGACCATCGGCCACACCATGGCATCCTTCCACACGCGGAAATCGATCAGCACCGGACGGTCGTTGATTTCGTTGGCCTTCTTGATGCATTCGATGGCTTCGTCCTTGGTGAACGCGCGCATGCCGACGCAGCCGTATGCCTCGGCAAGCTTCACGAAGTCCGGCACATCCACGATGTCCGGCGTGTTCTCGCCGTCCAGCAGGTTCGTCGCGGAATAGTGGTGATCGTAGAACAGGGTCTGCCACTGACGGACCATGCCGTACACGGAGTTGTTGAGCAGCGCGATCTTCACCGGAGTGTGGTCGAGGAACGCAGCCGCCAGCTCTTCGGAGGTCATCTGGAAGGAGCCGTCGCCGTCGATGAGCCACACCGGCTTCTTGTTGTCGAATTCGCGGGCGGAGCCGACGCGGGCGCCGATGGCTGCCGGCAGGCCGAAGCCCATCGTGCCGAGGCCGCCGGAGGACAGCCAGGAGTGGGGCTTGTTGAATTCGATGATCTGGGTGGCCCACATCTGATGCTGACCCACGCCGGAAACCCAGATGGTGTCCGGATCGGCCATGTCGGACAGCTGCTTGACGACCCACTGCGGGGCAAGGCTGCCGTCGGTCGGTTCGTCCCACGTGATCGGATATTCCTCGACCCACTTGTTGATGACGTCCCACCAATGGCTGGTGTCGGGCTTGCCGTGCACGGCCTGCTCGCGCTTGATCTCCGGAATGAGGTCCTTGAGCACGGTGGCCACATCGCCGACGATCGGCACATCCGGCTGACGGTTCTTGCCGATTTCCGCCGGATCGATGTCGATGTGGATCACGCGCGCGCCCGGCGCGAACGCGTCGAGCTTGCCGGTGACACGGTCGTCGAAGCGTGCGCCGATCGCGACCAGCAGATCGCAACGCTGCACGGCGCCGGTCGCCGCAATCGTGCCATGCATGCCGAGCATGCCAAGCACCTTCGGATCGGAATCCGGCACAATGCCACGCGCCGGCAGGGTGGTGACGATCGGAGCGCCGGTCACATCGGCCAGCTCCTTGACAAGCTCGCCCGCGTCGGAACGCACCGCGCCGCCGCCGACGTACAGCACCGGACGATACGACTGCTCGAACAGCTTCGCCGCGTCGGACAGCACACGGCCGTGCGCCTTGGTGGTCGGATTGTATCCCGGCAGAATCATGCGCTGCGGCCAGGAATAATACATCTCACCGGTCTGCGCGGTCTTGGTGACGTCCACCACCACCGGTCCCGGACGGCCGGAACGTGCGATGTAATGCGCCTCGGCCAGCACGCGCGGAATATCCTGCGCGCGGGTGACGAGGTACGAATGCTTGACCACCGGATAGGTGGCGCCAACGATATCGGCCTCCTGGAAGGCATCCGTGCCGATGGCGTTCACGCCGACCTGGCCGGTGATGACGACCATCGGAATGGAATCCATGTTCGCGTCGGCGATCGGGGTAATCATGTTCGTGGCGCCCGGGCCGGAGGTGACGATGCACACGCCCACCTGTCCGGTGGTCAGCGCATAGCCCTCGGCCGCATGTCCGGCGGCCTGCTCGTGGCGCATCAGGACGAAGCGGAACTTCGTATCGTCCTTGATGGAGTCATAGACGGGCAGAATCGCGCCGCCCGGAACGCCGAAGACGTCCTTGACGCCCAGATCCTCCAGCGAACGGACCAGCGCTTCGGCGCCAGTCATCTTCTCGCCGTCGACGATGGTCTGCTTTTCAGTGGTGGCGGATGCCTTTGGCATGCCGCTGAATGCCTGCAGAGGCGTAGGTAACACCATGTTCCCTCTCATGCTCGTTCGTGGAAAATACCTCAATAGGGGTTTCGACCGGCGCGTAGTTCATGCGCTGTCCAAAACCCCGAATGGAACGTCGCGCAATTGCTTGTGGCATATCGCGCATCGCGTCCCCGCTAGTAATCAGTCTATGCTAGCGGCTGACAGGACGGCTTGCCGGAAAGTCCCACATTCTGGCGCGTCCCGTACGGCTGAGGTAGGGCCGTTGCAGGGCGATCGTCTTCACCGGCTGTTTTGCGACGGATCGGTCGCCGATTCCTTTGCCTTGTGATGCGATTTGTGGTGCGATTTATGTGATTTGCCGTGCGTTGCGTTCGCGCCGTCTTTGCGGCCGTCAAGCGCCTTCCATCCCGCTTCCGCGGCCGCCAGCTGCGCCTTGCGTTTGCTGCTGCCGGTGCCGATGCCGATGACCTCGTCGCCGAGCATGGCGCGCGCCGTGAATTCCAGCGCGTATTCCGGTCCCGCCACCGAAGTTCGGTAGTACGGTTCCGACAGTCCCATGTCGTGCGCCTTGACGGTCAGCGACGTCTTCCAATCGAGCGCAGGGCCTTCGGTGGCGACCTCCGCCAGCGTATCGTCGACGAGATGATGCACCACGCGGCGCGCCTCGTCGATGCCATGCTGGATGAACGTGGCGCCGATCAGCGATTCGACGATGTCGCACAGAATCGAGCTTTTGTCGGCTCCGCCCTGCTCCGCTTCGCCGTGCCCGAGCAGGATGTACGGTCCGACATGCAGCTTCTCACGGGCGATTTTGCTCAGCGATTCCTCGGACACGGCTTTCGCGCGCATCTTGGCCAGCTGGCCCTCGTTCATGTCGGGATGCGTTTTGTACAGCGTTTCCGTGGAGACCAGTTCGAGCACCGCGTCGCCGAGGAATTCGAGACGTTCGTAGTTCTTGGCGCCCTCATGCTCGTGTGAGAAGGACCGGTGGGTGAGCGCCTCGACGAGCAGTTCCGGTTCGAGTGTGGTGCCGAGCGCCTCGAGCAGCACATTGGCGGTCATTTCGCCTTCGGGGGTGATGGAGGTGCCGATGCGGCCTTTGCTCGCGTCGGTCTGGTCAGTCTGGCCGGTCGGCTGGGCCTGACTGTTGTCCTGATTGTTGTTCTTGGCCATGAAAAATCCTTACCATTTATGCGTTATGCCATGCATAATGTCATGCATCATGCGGCGGAACGGGCCTGCCGCATCGTCCTCGACCGTGGCCGTTGCGCACATGGCAAGACGCCAGCGGAATCTGGCGGTATTGCTACGCAAGCAACGCGCGTCGGTCGCGTATGCGATCGGAAGCTCCGACCGCATATCACTTGCAATAATAAAAGAAACCCTGCCACCCGTCGATGGCAGGGTTTCCATGCTTCTATACCGTTATCCGGCAACCACTCACTTGGTGTGGATGGAGCGGATGGCCTCACGGTACACGCGGCCGCGGAAGGAACCGCAGCTCGGGCATGCCATGTGCGGCAGCGTCGGAGCGCCGCAGTTCGGGCAGGTAACGGTCTGGGCGGCCTTGGCCTTCCAGTTTGCGCGGCGGGAATGGGTATTCGCGCGCGAGGTCTTGTACTTAGGCAGTGCCATTGTGTTTCCTCTATTTCGTTCGAACGATTGAGCTTAAGCGTTCAGTATCTTAACGTGGGCTCCGTACAAACTTCCGTTTGGATGATGGGAGGTCGCGGCAGGCCCGCCGTCTTCCGCTTGTTTCCGCTTATTCCTTGCCTTCCAGCTTGGCTTTCAGCCCTTCCAGTGCGGCGAAACGGATGTCGGTCACGTCGTGATGGTGGTCGGGGTGCTCGTTGAGGTCTTCGCCGCACTGCGAGCACAGGCCCTTGCAATCCGGCTTGCACAGCGGCTGCAGTGGCAGCTCCTCTACCAGTGTGTCGCGCAGCATCGCCTCAAGATCGGCCCAGGAGCCGCCGTCGAGCAGTGGATAGGTGTCCTCCGCCTCGTCCTCGCCGGCGATGATGTCCACTTCCTCGTCCTTGCCGTTCTTGCCGGTTTTGCCGCCCTTGTTCGCCGCGGACTTGTCCTCGTACGGGAAGAAGGAGGTGACGTTCACCGTCCAATCGCGTTGGATCGGCTTCAGGCAACGCGTGCATTCGGCATGCACGGGGGCGCTGACGCGAGCGTTGAGGATCAGGCCGTCGACAATCGAATCGAACGAGCCGACCACGGACACGTCCGCGCCCTCGTCCACGCCGATGATCTCGTCGCCGATGCCGCTCGGAGCGGGGAATACGGAGTCGATCTCCTTGCTTTGCCCGGGTCGCGAGGCCACTTGCGCCACGGAAACGGCCCACGGGGAATCTTCAGTACGTGCCATAGTTCGGTCTTTCATTCCTTCCTGGTTGCACGGTTGGGTGCTTTTCGTTCAGTCCTTCGGATAATCGTCCGCGTCGAGATGCTCCAGATGCGTGCCGGCCTCGCGCTGGCGATCGTACAGCACGTTCAATCCGGCCTGTACGCCGTTGCCGATCTTGTCGATCTGCTGCTGCAGCGATTCCATCATGGTGATGCAGTACTTGTCGGCGTTCTGCGTGAGCTTGTCGGCCTTCGACTGCGCCTGGTCGAGGATGGCGCGCGCCTTCTGCCGGGCGATTTCCGTCACGTTCTCCTGTCCGGCGAGGAACTGCGCCTGCTCGTTTGCTTCGCGTACGGCGTCGGCCGCGCGCGACTGCGCGGATGCCACGATTGCGTTCGCCTGTGTCTGCGCGCTTTCCAACCGGCGTTCCGATTCGCGCATCAACGCGGAGGCGCGTTCCAGCTGCACCGGCAGCATCTTCTTGAGCTGGTCGAGCTTGCCGATGAACGATTCGCGGTCCACGCGCACCGAGCTGGGCGAGAACAGGATTGGCTTGGCCTCATCCAGCTCGTTCTCCATGCTGTCGATGATGTCGTAGACGGTGGTGAATTCGTCACGGCTGCGGTCGTCGGTGTCGCCGAGTGGTGCGTTCGGATCGAACGTGGTGCGCAGGTCGGGCAGGTCCGACATGGAGATCGACGGCTTTGCCGGCTTGTCGGAAGCGTTGGAATCATTGGAATCGCGTGTTGAAGCCATATCGGCCGATACCGCGCCGGTCGTGGCTGCGGAAGTGGCATCGCCGCCGTGCGCTGCTGCGGAGTAATCGGCGGCAGCGGCGACCGGCTGCTGCGACGTGACGTCGTCGCCGTCCGCAAGCGGCTTGGAATCGTTGATCTCTTCAGTCATCATGCCTTCTTTTCGTTTGTAAGCGCCTCTGTGAGCAACGGAATCACGCAATCGGGCACCATGCCCGTCACGTCACCCCCGTGCCGTGCCACGTCCTTGACGATGGAACTGGAGATGTGCTCCAGGTCCGGGGCCGCGGGCAGAAACAGCGTCTCCACGCCGGCGAGCTTGCGATTGACCAGCGCCATGCCCAGCTCGGCCTCGTAATCGCCGTTCTGCCGAAGGCCCTTGACGATGACCGTCGCGCCCACCTTCGTGCAGTAATCGGTGATCAGACCTGTGGTCGAATCCACCTTCACATTGTCGCAATCGCGCTTTTCAAGCGCCTTCCGGATGATATCGACGCGGGTTTCTTCGGAGAACATCGGCGTCTTCGCCGCGTTCACGGCCACCACCACATGCACTTCGTCGAAAAAGCGCGCGCAACGTTCGATCACGTCCAGGTGGCCGGCGGTCACTGGGTCGTAGGACCCGGGGCAAACTGCAATTGTCATAGCCTCAAGCGTACCGCGATTGGTTGAGAAGTCGGCAACGTCGTCCCATGCATGTTGCCGGCCCCGTCGCAATGCGGCTCGGCTATGATGGGAGGCGGTTGTGGCCGCGGTGGCGGCAGTTTATGAGGATGTATGAGGAGTATCGCTATGGCATTTGCGATTTTTGATGGCTTGTTCGGCTCCGACGATCCGGTTTCGCCGTTGTCCAATCCGGACGCGGGCACCGGCACCGCCGTTCTGGAACGTCCTGAAGAGGAGACGAAGCTCGATGACGGCGGCAACGGCGACGCGGACCGTTTCGCACATTACGTGTCGCGCGACCGTATCGCGGAATCCCGTCGCACCGGTCGTCCGGTCGTGGCGTTGTGCGGCAAGGTGTGGGTGCCGAAGCATGATCCCACCCAGTATCCGGTGTGCCCGGACTGCAAGCGTATCTACGACGAGATGATGAACTCGTCCTTCTGATAGCGGGTCTGTGGCGGTTTCCCGAGGTTTATGGAATTGACGTTCTAAGCGACTCCGGGGATATAGGCATTCGGATCAGGGCCTGAAGTCCTTGTCGGCGTAATCGGCCCAGTCCGGATATGGCGTGCCGTGTTCGATGCTGCTTTGGATGTCCCTGTACAGGTGCAGTTTGCGTAGCACGTGCATGTAGGCATCTTCCAAGGTGGCCCGTTGCTCGACGATTGCATCGCGTCGGTGCTCCAGTAGCTCCACCATCTGTGTGATGTGCGCGCGTTCGTCGCTTTCGTAGGCGAAGAACCGTTTGAGCTCGTCGAGGCTCATGCCTGCATGTTTGAAGCAGGAGATTGCCTTAAGCCGGTCGACATGGTGATCGGAGTAGATTCGGCGTCCCGCATCGTCGCGGTCGACGTCCGTCAGCAGTTCTTGGTCCTCGTAATACCGCAGGGTCGAGGGCTGCACGCCGAATCGGTCAGCCAGCTCGCGAATGGAATATGTTGCCATGTACGCACCTTGTCTTCCTGCCAATGTTTGCATGCATGCGGCATGCCCGCCGCGTGCATTGACTCGTGTAGCGCCACGATTTGCGTTCAAGTGTACTTGAAGTGTCACGATGGAACCAACAATCGGAAGCAACTTGTTTCAAGGAGGAACCATGCTCGAGCCGACCACCGTCTACACGCCGTCGCCAACCCGATACGATGACATGACCTACAACCACGCGGGAACAAGCGGACTTAAGCTGCCGGCGATTTCCCTCGGCTTCTGGCACAACTTCGGCGACATCACCCCATACGACACCATGCGCCGAATCGTGTTCACCGCGTTTGACAACGGCATCACACATTTCGACCTGGCCAACAACTACGGTCCCGAACCGGGATCGGCCGAAAAGAACTGTGGCAGACTCCTGCGTGAATATTTCCAACACCACCGCGACGAGCTCATCATCAGCACCAAAGCCGGCTACGAGATGTGGAACGGTCCATACGGGGATCTCGGCAGCCGCAAATACCTGCTCGCCTCGCTCGACCAAAGCCTCGGGCGGCTTGGACTCGACTACGTCGACATCTTCTACCACCACCATATGGACCCATCCACCCCGCTCGAAGAGACCATGGGGGCGCTCGCCACTGCGGTCAGTAGCGGCAAGGCTCTGTACGTGGGCCTGTCCAATTACGATGGTCCGACGCTCGAAAAAGCCACCGCCATTCTTGACGAACTGCATGTGCCGTTCGTCATCAATCAGAACCGGTACAACATCTTCGACCGCACCGTGGAGCGCAATGGGCTCAAGGAGACCGCGCATCGGATTGGCAAGGGACTGATCACCTTTTCCCCTCTCGACCAGGGACTGCTGACCAACAGGTATCTGGACGGCGTTCCCGCGGACAGCAGAATCGCGCATGACGGACGATTCCTGCAGAAAAGCGCGCTGACGCCGGAGAAACTCCGACAGATTCGCGAATTGAATGATCTGGCGGCGGAACGTGGCCAGACCCTGGCCGAAATGGCATTGGCCTGGCTGCTGCATGATGGCATGGTCACATCGGTGCTGGTCGGCGCCTCCCGTCCGCAGCAGCTGCTCGATAACATCGGCGCACTCAAGAACACTTCGTTCAGTGAGGAGGAGCTGCGCCGCATCGACGAGATCTCGCTGTAGTCGGGTGATCGTGCGGACGATTTTGCGTGCACGCGCATATAACGCATATGACATATGAAATGGCGGCGGCCCGGAAACGCTCCGGGCCGCCGCCATTTGCGATGCTTCGATGAACCGTCGTCGGTCGTCAGAGCACGGTGACTTCGGTTGGGATGACCGGATCGCCCTTCATCAGGCTTTGCGCGCCGATCGGCAGTTCTGCGAGCGCCTTCGCGCGGTAGTCGTGCGCGTTGACGATTGCGTCGTGGCCTTGGTATTCGCTGTGGTTCTCGCCGTCGGTCACGTAGTCGACCAGCAGGTCCTTCCAGCCGTCCTCCGGCTGGTATGCGGCCAGCTTGTCCTCGGAGCCGGAGATGACGTGCTCGCAGTCTGCCAGCGAGTATTCGTAGGAGCGGAAGGCGAGCTTGCGTCCCGGAACGGTGGCCTTGTCCTTCGACTTCTTGGCGACCGGCTGCATTTCACCGGCGGAGTTCTCGCGCTCGGTGAGCTTGTATACCATCGCGCAGGTCGGCGCGCCCGAGCCGGTGACGAGCATGGTGCCCACGCCGTAGGAATCGACCGGAGCGGTCTGCAGGGCGGCCAGCGCGTATTCGTCGAGGTCGTTGGTGACGGTGATCTTCGTGTTGGTGGCGCCGAGCGCGTCGAGCTGGTTGCGCACGCGCTGCGCGAGGGAGGCGAGGTCGCCGGAATCGATGCGCACGCCACCCAGTTCGGGGCCGGCCACTTCGACGGCGGTCTTCACCGCTTCCTCGATGTTGTAGGTGTCCACCAGCAGCGTGGTGTTCTTGCCAAGCGCCGCGATCTGCGATTCGAACGCGCTTCTCTCATCGTCATGCACCAGCGTGAAGCAGTGCGCGGCTGTGCCGATGGCTTTCAGACCGTACATCTGCGCGGCCAGCAGGTTGGCGGTGCCTTTGAATCCGCCCACCACGGCGGCGCGCGCGGCGGCCACGGCGGCCCATTCGTTGGTGCGTCGGCCGCCCATGTCCATGCACGGACGGTCCTTCGCCGCGCTGACCATGCGGGATGCGGCGGACGCGACGGCGGAATCGTAGTTCAGGATGCTCAGTAGCAGCGTTTCCAGCAGCGTGCACTCGCCGAACGTTCCCTCGACCTGCAGGATCGGCGAATTCGGGAAGAACATCTCGCCTTCGCGGTAGCCCTTGATGGAGCCGGAGAAGTGGAAGTTCTCAAGCCATTTGATGGTTTCCGGGCTCACCACCTTGCGGTCGGCGAGGAATTTCAGGTCGTTGTCGTCGAGGTGGAACTTCTCGAGCGCGTCGAGGATGCGCCCCTGCCCGGCGGCCACGCCGTAGTGGCGGCCCAGCGGCAGGTGCCGGGTGAAGATCTCGAATACGCACTTGCGGTTGGCGGTGCCGTCCTTCAGACATGCGTCAAGCATGGTGTATTCGTACATATCGGTCATGAGTGCGGGTGAGTAATCCAGCATTTCCAAAGCCTTTCTTGACTTTTGGCGAGGCCGTCCGCGGTCGTGTGGCCAGCGGTGCCGGGCGCCGGTTCGCGTTCCATCATACGTGCAGGCGGTGCCGGGGGCACGGCGTGCGTGGCTGGTGATAGTCTCGGTTGCTGGAAAGACGAGCGATTGGTCGGTATGACATCGCGAACGATAGGAAAGCGAAGTGCGGTAAGGCAATGGTAGCGATCAAGGACATGTTGGGCGATCAGACGGTGGTGCGTGCGGACGGACGCAAGGTGGACGAGTTGCGTCCGGTGCGCATCACCCGTCATTTCACGGACGTTCCGGAAGGCTCGGTGCTCATCGAATGCGGCAACACGCGCGTGATGTGCACGGCCACCTTCACCACGGGCGTGCCGCGCTGGCGCAAGGACTCCGGTCTGGGCTGGGTCACCGCGGAATATGCGATGCTGCCGCGCGCCACCGCCGACCGTACGGATCGCGAGTCGGTGCGTGGCAAGATCGGAGGACGCACGCATGAGATCAGCCGTCTGATCGGCCGCTGCCTGCGTGGCGTCGTCGATATGAAGGCGCTCGGCGAGAACCAGGTGCAGATCGACTGCGACGTGCTGCAGGCCGATGGCGGCACCCGCACCGCGTCGATCACCGGCGCGTACGTGGCGCTTGTCGACGCGATGCATTGGGCCGAGCGGAACAAGCGCATCAAGTCCGCGGACCGCGTGCTCAAGGACTGGGTCTCCGCCGTTTCCGTCGGCGTGATCGACGGCAAGCCGATGCTGGACCTGCCGTACATCGAGGACAGCCAGGCCATGACCGACATGAACGTGGCCATGACCGGTTCCGGCGATTTCATCGAAATCCAAGGCACCGCCGAGCATCGTCCGTTCAACCGCGCCGAGCTCAACACCCTGCTCGACCTGGCCGAAAAGGGCAACAGGGAGCTGCAGGCCGCCCAGCGCGCCGCGCTCGCGCTCGACTGAGCCGGCTGCCGGGAACGGCGGAATCAAAAGCGGAAAAGCGGAAAAGGAAACGTACGGAACTTACGGATCGTACGAAGGAAACGACGGAAGGAATCGCAAGGCATGAAGATCATCGTCGCCACGCATAACGAAGGCAAGCTGGTGGAGATCCGCCGCATTCTCGAGGAGCGGCTCGGAGCGGATGCCGCCGACGTCCAGCTGGTCTCCGCAGGCTCGCTCGGCCTGCCCGATCCGGTGGAGGACGGCGTGACCTTCCAGGAGAACGCGCTGATCAAGGCGCGCGATGTGGCCGAACGTACCGGATGCCCCGCGATCGCGGACGATTCCGGCCTGATCGTGGACGTGATGGGCAACGCGCCGGGCATCCTGTCCGCGCGTTGGGCCGGCGAACATGGCAACGACCAAGCCAACAACGCGCTGCTGCTCAAGCAGATGGCCGACATTCCGGATGCCAAGCGCACCGCGCGGTTCCGCTGCGCCGCCGCCTTGGTCGTGCCGGGTGAGCGTCAGGCGGAAAACGGCGAAAAGCCGTACGGCATCGCCAGCGAAACCGTGCAGGTCGGCGAGATGCCGGGCGTGCTGCTGCGTGCCCCACGTGGCGCCAACGGCTTTGGCTACGATCCGCTGTTCGTGCCGGACGACCAGCCGCAACGGGCAATCGAAGCCGGCGTGAAGCTCACATCCGCCGAGATGAAGCCCGACGAGAAGAACGCGATCTCCCACCGCGGCAAGGCGTTGCGCGCGCTGGTAGGTGCGATCGAATCGCTGGTCAAATAGCCGTGTATGTGCGTATGCAGATAGCCGTGTAATAACGGCATATGGCGATGCGGAGGACCGAGATATGGCCGCCTCATGCTGTTCCGGCGCACGGCAGACACGATTCGCGCGATTTGCATGATCCGCGGAATCGGCAATGATCGGCAATGTTCGTCAATGATATGGATGGAGAATTGATGGGTACGCGTTCGTTCACTCTGGAGACTCTCACGGAAGAGGAATTCGATGATTTCTCCGGCAGACATCCGGACGGCAACTTCCAGCAGACTTCGGCGGCCGGCCGGCTGCGCGCCGAGCAGGGTGTGCAGGTCGAATACCTCGGCGTGCGAGAGAACGGCGGGCTTGTCGCCGCCGCGCTGCTGGAAACGCATCGCAGCAGGGTGTCCACGTTCTGTACGGTCCATGATGGGCCGCTATGTGACTTCGAAGACGCCGAACTGACCACGTTTTTCATCGGACAGTTGAGGCAGCGCGCCAGGAAGAACAAGGCGGCGCAGCTTGAGATCACACCGGAAAAGCCGTATCGTCTGCGTGACAGCGAAGGCAAGCCGATTCCCGACGAACAGGGAGGAGCGCCCGACAACGCCATCGTGAAGAACCTCACCGCGTGCGGTTTCGAACACGGCGGATTCACCATCGGATACACCGCGGTTCCGCGCTGGCGCTACGTCAAGGATCTGGACGGCATCGCCGACGAGCGCGCGCTGCTCAAGTCGTATGACAAGCGCACGCAATGGAGTGTGAAACGTGCCGCGTCCATGGGCGTGCATGTGCGCGAACTGGACGACAGCGAGCTGAAGGTCTTCGCCGACATCGAACAGGCCACGGCCGAACGGCGCAGCTTCGAATATCGCGGCGAGGAATACTTCCATCGGTTCAAGAAGGCGTACGGCAGCAGCGCCCATTTCATGGTGGCGGAGATCCATATCGCCGAATACAAGGCCGACATGGAATCGAAGGTCGACTCTCTGAAAGCGAAGGTCGATGCGCTGAAGGCGAAGATCGCCGAACGCGAGACCACCAGGCTGGTCAGGCAGCTGGGCGAGGAAAGCCGCAACTTGGCCGCTGCCGAAAAACGTCTTGCCGAAGCCGAGACGCTGGCGCGCAAGGGCGATATCCTGCCCGCCGCAGCCTCGTTGTTCGTGGAACATCCCCGTGAAACCATCTACCTGTTCTCCGGCAGCGTCGAGGAATACAAGCCGTTCTACGCATCCGCGCTGATCCAGCATTACGCGATGCTGCACCTGTGCCTGGAACGTGGCGTGAACCGCTACAACTTCTACGGCATCGATGGCGTCTTCGATGATCCCGATGACGAGGGCCGTGGCGTGCTGGAGTTCAAGCAGGGCTTCAATGGGTACGTGGAGGAGCTGGCAGGCGAGTTCGTGCTGCCCGTGCGTCCGGTGGTCTACCGTGTCAAGACGGCCCTGCGCCGTCTGCTCAGGCGTTGACGGATGGTCGCACCGCCGTTATGTGAAACATATCTGGAATATAGCTAAAACATGGCTTTCGTCCAGCGTTTTTCCCGGGTGAATGTTTATACTCGCGTCTTTGGTTACGTATGTAGACGAAGCAGAGGTATGACATGCAGCACGAGGAAAAGATGAGTGCCGGTTGGTCCGTCCGCGAATTGACGGGGAAGCAGTTTGACGAATTGTCCGCGAACAGCGCGTTCGGCGGATTCCAGCAGACTTCGGCGATGGCCCGTCTGGCCGCTTCCGATGGTGCGGACACGCAGTTCCTGGGATTGACCGATGAGCATGGGGCGCCGGTGGCCGGTGCGATGGTGGCATATACGAAAGGCCGGTTCGGACTTGAGGGCTCGATTTGGCTTGGCCCGCTATGCGATGCGGCCAACAAAGAGCAGCTGACCGCGTTGACGGTCGCCTTGCGTGCCGCGGCGCACAAGCGTGGCGCGATCAGCGTCACATGCTGGCCCGCGCAAGTCTATCGGCTGCATGATTCCGATGGCGAGCCGACGGAGAATCCGGATAACGCCTTGATCGACGCGTACGTTTCTTTGGGATGGCGTCATGCGGGATTCACGCGTGGATACGCGTCGATTGTGAACCGGTGGAATTACGTCAAGGACCTTAGCGGTTTCGACACGGCGGACCAGTTGCTCGCCTCGTATGCGAAAAACACGCGACGCAATGTGAAGATCGCGCGCAACAGCGGAGTGAAGGTGCGCAGACTGAAGCGCGATGAACTGGGGACGTTTCACGACATTTGCGAGATGAGCAGCATCAAGCAGCATTTCGCCAACCGTGATGTGGAGTATTTCGAGCGTCTGTTCGACGCGTTCGGGGACGCCGCCGAATTCATGGTGGCCGAGGTGCATCTTGATGAGTATCTGAACAATTGGCAGACCAAGCTTGATAAATTCGAAAAGGATCGGGCGAAGTTCGCGGCATCGCTCGAAACTACGAAATATCCGGATGACGTGCGGAAGAAGCTGAACAATGCGGAGAAGAACGTGCTTGCCGCACGCAAACGCATCGAGGACGCCCATCTCCGCATCGAACGGGACGGTGAGGTGGTGCCCGCGGCCGTGGGCCTGTTCATGTGGCATGAACGCGAGTTGGTCTACTTCTCCAGCGGCTCCGATGAGCGGTACGCGAAATTCTATGCGCCCACCGCACTGCAGCATGAGATGATGTCCCGTTGCCTGGAACGTGGTGTGAACCGGTACAACTTCTACGGCATCGATGGTATTTTCGATGATCCGAATTCGGCCGGCCGCGGTGTGTTGGAATTCAAGCAGGGCTTCAACGGATACGTCGAGGAGCTGCCGGGCGAATTCACATTGCCGGTTGATGGCTTCCGATACGACCTGAAGCGTCTGGCGCACCTCCTGCGGCACTGACACGGCCGTCACGTGGCCGTCACGCGACGGCCGACGTGCTCGATTTGTGCTCGTCCGGTTTTTCCGCTATGCTTGTTGTCTTGTGCGCAGGCGGCATATGCTTGCCGGGCAGCACGCCACTTTAGCTCAGTCGGTAGAGCGGCTCACTCGTAATGAGCAGGTCGACAGTTCGATTCTGTCAAGTGGCTCCATCGCCCTAGATGCGTCAGGCATCTAGGGTTTTGCATATCGGCCGGGATTGTGGTTTCGGTCGGGGCTACAGCTCCGTCATGCGGTATGCACGATGAAGAATAGCGCGCGAGTGGCGGAATTGGTAGACGCGCAGGATTTAGGTTCCTGTGTCTTTGACGTGTGGGTTCAAGTCCCATCTCGCGCACATGTCCACGCTTATTCAGCCGATTGCGCTGTTGGCCATCATCCTCACCGGTTATCTGTTCAAACGTGCCGGCAAATTCAAAAACCGCGACTATCGAATCCTGCAGGTAGCACTGTTCGACTTGGTCCTTCCCTGCGCGATCATCTACTCGTTCGCCACGAATCCCCACGATTCCAGCATGCTGTGGATCTCCGTCTTCGGTTTCGTGGTGGCGTTTATTCCGCCCGTGCTCATCTTCCTCATCACGCGACACAAACCGGTGCAGGAACGCGCGTTCACCATGCTCAACGGTTCCGGCTTCAACATCGGCTGCTTCTGCTTTCCCGTGGTACAGGCGTTCCTCGGCACCGCCGCCATCGTTCCGGCGGCCATGTTCGACATCGGCAACTGCGTGATGGTGGCGGCCGGCACGAACGTCATGACGCAGACCCTTCTGCATATTCAGCCAGGCAAGACGCTGGGCGAGCAGTACCAAGGGAACGCTCCGGTGTTGCCGTACGCGAAACCCAAGGACAAGGACGCCCGCAGGCTCGCCCGTCACGCGTTGTTGCGCAATGTGGCGAAGGGATTCTTCGGCTCGGTGCCGTTCGACACCTACCTGGTCATGATCGTGCTGATGCTCGCCGACGTGAAGATTCCCAGTGCCGTGGCCACGTTCGTTGCGCCGCTCGCCAACGCCAACTCGTTCATCGCCATGCTGATGGTCGGCATGCTCATGGATCTGCCCGCAGGCCGCGACGATGTGGCGAAGCTGCTGAAAATCATCGGCCTGCGATTGCCGTTCGGCCTGATATTCGCGCTGTGCGCCTGGCTTGTGCTGCCGTTCGGCGCCGACGTGCGTGAGGCGGTGGTGATGTGCTGCCTCGCGCCGATCGCCGTGTTCTCCACGCTGTTCACCGACGAAGTGCTTGGCAACGCGAAGCTTGCCGGCTTCTCGTTGTCCGTTTCCGCGATCATCGGCCTGATCATGATGACCGCAGCGCATTTCCTGATCGCTGCGATAGCCTAACCGGTATGCCAATGAAGCCAATGGAACATATGCCCCAACCTGTGCCCCAGCCTGAAGGACGGATGCCGTGGAAGGGACGGACGCCGGCACGGACCCGGTCGAAATCGCCCCGTATCTTCGCCGTTGAAATGCTGCGATTGCTGGCCATCGTCGGCATCGCCATCTTCCACACGTTCCTTCCCGCGTTCGAAGGCGTGCTGGGATACGGTCCACGGCCGATCGACCCGAATACGCCCATCAGCGCGGTGACCGGCTCGCTGTGGGCCGTCTGGCTGGTCATGATGATCAAATTCGTGGGCGCGTGGGGCAATCATGCCTTCTTCATGATCTCCGGATATTTCCTCCTTCCCCGCATGATGCGAGATTCGCTCGAGACGGGTTATTGGCGGCGGCAGGCTGGAGCCACCGTGCGCCGCGTGGCGCAGGTCCTGGCCACGGTGGCGTTCTACACGCTGATCATGCTTGCCGTCGACCGTTTCGTCATGCCCGTCGCCTCCGCCGGATGGAAGGAATGGTTCCTGCTCGGTCTCGAATTCGTCTGGGTCTACACGCTCGTGGTGGCGTTCGCGCCGTTCGTCGCCTGGCTGCTGGCCCGTATCGCGCGATGGAACGCCGCCGTGCTGATTGCATTGGCAACCGTCGTGACGGTGCTGGTCTACGTGCTCAACGCTTACGTGGCGTTCACCTCCACGGGCTCGTTCGCCCTGTTCGACTGGCGTAAATGGATGGGCGCGTTGAGCTATGCAGTCTCGTTCGTGCTGGCCGGATTGGTTGGTTATGTGATGCGACGTGCGCGTGGGACCGTTACCGGCGATGGTCGTGGAGGTGCCGGTTATGGCCGTGAAGCCGGTCGTGGTCGTGAAGCCGGTCGTGGAAAATCCGGCAGGCCGCTATGGATGCGCGCCGGCGTCTGGGCGTGGATGCTCGTCGCGGTGCTCGCCGTGCTGTCCGTGGTCGTCGCATGGGCCGTGGCCAAGGGCGACTATTCACTGATGTACCGCCTGTCGTTCAAGTCGACATCCGCGTTCTCGTTCGTGTTGGCCGTCTGTTCGCTGATGATCGCCGTCGCACATGCCGAGGCGAGGCACGCTTCGGCCGCGCGATCGCCATTCCGCCCCGCCGTGCAGGCTCTCGCTTCCGGCATCCTCGGCTTCTACGTGGTGCAATCGCTTGCCGGCGAATTGTGGAAGCCGCTGTGCGATCGGGCGATGGCGCCGGCGCTCGCCGACGCGGCTTTGGCGGGCGCTCCTGTCGCACGCTTCGGCTGGCTGCTGGCCTGGTTCGCGGTCGGCATAGTCTTCTCCATCGGTTTCGTGGTCGTGGTCTGTGTATGCGATCGTTGCATACGGCAGCCGCTGCTACGTGCGCTGAAGCTTTCCCGCTGAACGTTGCATACGATTTCAGTAATCGCCGTGAAACGGCATGTCGCCATCGAAAGGTGGTCGGAACCGCGGTATGCCGCGCTTCCGAGCGAATGTGTTAACTGAGGAAACATTTTTGTGTTGTTCTGTCGGCTTTTGTGAGTATCTTGTGATGTGAAGAAAACGGCTCGCGACGTTGGAAATCGAACGAGATTCCACCGCCGCGTCCCGCTTCACAGTGATGATGAAAGGACCTAACCGATATGGCCATCAATCCTCCCGTTGACGCCACCAAGACCCCGGAGTGGGCCGCTCTGCAGAAGCACTACGACGAGCTGCAGTCCGAGGGCATCAGCCTCAAGCAGTGGTTCGCCGATGACGCCGAGCGCGTCGAGAAGCTGAGCTTCGACGCCGGCGACCTGCACTTCGATCTGTCCAAGAACCTGATCAAGCCGGAAACCCTGCAGCTGTTCGCCGACCTGGCCAAGGCCGTCAAGCTCGACGAGCGCACCAAGGCCATGTACACCGGCGTGCACATCAACAACACCGAGGATCGCGCCGTGCTGCACACCGCGCTGCGCCGCCCGGTCGAGGACGAGGGCAAGTTCATCGTCGATGGCCAGGACACCGTCAAGGACGTGCGTGAGGTCCTCGACCGCATCTACGCCTTCGCCGACAAGGTTCGTTCTGGCGAGTGGACCGGCGTGACCGGCAAGAAGATCGAAACCGTGGTCAACATCGGCATCGGTGGTTCCGACCTGGGTCCCGTCATGGTGTACGAGGCTCTGAAGCCGTACGCGGACGCCGGCATCTCCGCCCGTTACATCTCCAACATCGACCCGAACGATCTGGCCGAGAAGACCAAGGGCCTCGACCCGGAGACCACGCTGTTCATCATCGTCTCCAAGACCTTCACCACCCTGGAGACCCTGACCAACGCCCGTGAAGCCCGTACCTGGCTGCTCGAGGAGCTCAAGGCCAAGGGCGCCATCGACGGTTCCGACGAGAAGAACGCCGAAGCCATCAAGAAGCACTTCGTCGCTGTCTCCACCAACCTGGAGAAGGTCGCCGAGTTCGGTATCGATCCGTCCAACGCCTTCGGCTTCTGGAACTGGGTCGGCGGCCGTTACTCCGTCGACTCCGCCGTCGGCACCTCCCTCGCCGTGGTCTTCGGCCCGGCCCGCTTCGAGGAGTTCCTGCACGGCTTCCACGAGATCGACGAATACTTCGCCAACACCCCGTTCGAGAAGAACGTCGTCGTGCTGCTCGGCATGCTGAACGTGTGGTACCGCAACTTCTTCAAGGCCGCCTCTCACGCCGTGCTGCCGTACGACCAGTACCTGCACCGCTTCCCGGCTTACCTGCAGCAGCTGACCATGGAGTCCAACGGCAAGTCCGTGCGTTGGGACGGCACCCCGGTCACCTCCGAGACCGGCGAGATCTTCTGGGGCGAGCCGGGCACCAACGGCCAGCACGCCTTCTACCAGCTGATCCACCAGGGCACCCAGCTCATCCCGGCCGACTTCATCGCGTTCGTGAACACCCCGAACCCGACCAAGGACGGCGACCAGGACGTGCACGAGCTGTTCCTGGGCAACTACCTTGCGCAGACCAAGGCTCTGGCCTTCGGCAAGACCGCCGATGAGGTGCGCGCTGAGGGCACCCCGGAGGAGATCGTCCCGGCCCGCGTGTTCACCGGCAACCGTCCGACCACCTCCATCTTCGGTGTGGCTCTGACCCCGTTCTCGCTCGGCGAGCTCATCGCCCTGTACGAGCACATCACCTTCGTCGAGGGCACCGTGTGGGGCCTGGACTCCTACGACCAGTGGGGCGTCGAGCTCGGCAAGCAGCTTGCCAAGCAGATCACCCCGGCCATCTCCAAGGACGATGACGCTCTGGCCGCCCAGGACGCCTCCACCCAGTCCCTGATCAAGTTCTACCGCGCGAATAGGGAGTTCTGATTTCATTAGAACTCACGGTTGCGCGCGTCGCACGGTGTTATCTGATGGACGGTCTGGCGACCGTCCATGCCGTGAGTTCTGATTTCCCCATCGGAACGCAACGTCTAGCGCGTGCATGATCTACCCCATCCGTGTCTTGCGGATGGGGTATTTTTGATTATTGCTGTGCCGGAAAGCGGGACGCCGCATAATCCCGTTTTTCTCTAGGTCCAGCCGGAACGACCGCAGGCAACTTCGGCCGTGCTTCAATCGCAATATTTCCGGCGGATCGGCAACCCTTCGCAGGCAGACCTGCGGAGCGAAAGAACAGGCCGAGACGGCGATCGCAAGAACGCTGTACGAAGCCCTTACCTGTGCGCTGATATGCGGCGGCGACTCGAGGAAACACAATGGTTAACGCTATTGAGGCATTTGACGCCAAGCACATGAAGCCGGCCGAGGAAATCCCGGCTTTCCGTCCTGGCGACACCGTTGAAG
>NZ_JBNMKH010000007.1:0-48274 GCF_050874245.1 Bifidobacterium sp.
GAAATATGGAAATATAAGCGGCCGAACGCCACGGCTATTTCGATTATTGATTACGATTCCCGCGGTTGCGGCTCCCCGGCCTTCTCCGCGACACGCGACACGTGCAACGCAAGGTATGCGGTTTCCGATTCCGTAAGACCGACTTCCAGCCTCATCCGTACCACCATCGCAAGCTGCTTCGCGCACTGGTATGCGCGCGGATACGAGGTTTTAATCGATTCGATGATCGGCTGCGGCTCGTCGTCGAGCTGCTTGTGCTGGTGGATGCGCACGAACAGGTAGCGCAGATGCGTGATGAACCGCGCCACGTTGACGCTGTCCTGCTCGAGTTTGACGTCGTATGTGCTTTCGATGACGGCGATCATCTGCTGGATGACGCCGGTCATGGCGTATGTGGCGGACATGTCGCCGCCCGAGAATCCCGCATTGACCAGATGCAATGCGAACGCCACCGCTTCGCTGCGGGGCAGGGCTCCGCCCAGATAGGTGTTCATCGCGTCGACCAGCGCCAGACCCTTGGCGTATTCGTCGGGATAGAGCGACCTCACTTCCGCCTCAAGCGGATATTCGATGCTTTGCTTTTTCTGCGCGCGTTGGATCGCGCCGCAGAGATGGTCGGCGAGCGCCATGACCAGGGATGGCTTACCGTCGGCCTGTTCCTTCAGCCCCGTCCGGTTCATGGCGTCCGTGACGAGTCTGATGATTTCGGGAGGGATCCCGGCCACCTGCTGTGCCATGTGGTCGGGATCCCTGCCGTCGACGGGGACGAATCGACGGACGATCTTCGCGTCATCCACGTGCTGTCCCGGCTTGGCCTGGAAACCGATGCCACGACCCGTGAGGATCACCTCGCGGTCGCCATCCTTGGCCAGCACGACATTGTTGTTGAATACGCGAAGAACGTCCACGTCGACCCCTTTTCGCCTCTGTGTGACAGTTAGCGCTGGATGTCGATCACCTCATCCCCTGCCTTGACGTCGATGCCGGTCTTCGGCGTGACGGAGGCGAGGGCTGCGGTGTTGAGCACCGTCATCAGCGTGGTGGTGCTGTATCCAGCTTCCTTCACTTTAGCAAAGTCGACGGAAACCAGCGGATCTCCCGCATTCACGCGATCGTTGGCCTTGACCTTGACGGCGAAGCCCTCGCCGTTCATCTTCACGGTGTCGATGCCGACGTGCACGAGCACCTCCACACCATCATCGGTTTTGATGCCGAAGGCATGACCGGTTTCGGCGACGGTCTGCAGCACGCCAGAGACCGGGGCCACGACTTCGCTGGCGGTCGGCTGGATGCCGACGCCCTCGCCGAGCGCGCGGGATGCGAAGACCGGATCGCCGGTTTCGTCCAGAGCGATCACATGGCCGGCGACCGGAGCGTTCACCACGGTGGTGGAGACGGCGACGGCAGGATTGGCGGTTTCAGTCTTGGTCGCGGTGGCAGTGGCAACGGCGGCCGGAGCGGCGGCTTCCTTGGCTTCCACGGCCGGAGCGGCTTCCTTGCGATCGGCGGCGGCACGGGCCAGCACTTCGGCCTTCTGTTCCGGCGTGCGGTAGTCGAACGTGATGATCAGCACGAAGGAGGTGAGGAAGGCCACCGCGATGGACACCGCGTACACCCACATCTGGTCGAAGACCGGGATGGTCAGCAGCGAGGTGAAGGCGAAGGCGGTGGTGGTCACGCCGTGCACGGTCTGGCCGGCGGCGGTGACGGACGGGAAGAGCCAGCCGAGAACGGCGATGACGACGCCGCCGAGGCCGCAGCCGACGAGCATGCGCTTGTAGATGAGCTTGTAACGCAGGTGGATGCCGTACAGGGACGGTTCGGAGACACCGCCGAGCAGGCCCGCGGCGAGCGCGCCGAATGCGGTCTGGCGCATGTCCTTGTCCTTGTCGCGGATGGCGAGGAAGAGCACGCCCGCGGTGGCGCCGAAGCATGCGAAGTTCCACACGCCCATCGGACCCTGGATGAAGTCGTAGCCGAGCGTCTGGATGTTCATGAGCATCAGGGCGTTAAGCGGCCAGTGCAGGCCGAGCGGCACCAGGAACGGGTACAGCAGCGGAATCATGATGGCGAAGATGAACGGAGCGTGGGTATTGAGCCATGCCAGGCCGACGCCGAGGCCGTTGCCGACCCACACGCCGAGCGGGCCGATGATGAAGGCGGTCAGCGTGCCGACGATGATCATGGAGAAGAACGGCACGAAGACCAGCTGGACGCTTTCGGGGATGATCTTCTTCAGACCGTGGTAGACGAGCGCGAGCACGGCGGCCATGAGCAGCGGCACGAACACGTTGCCGCTGTAGTCGCTCAGAGCCATCGGCAGGCCGAAGATATTGGCCGTGCAGGACTTGGTGCCGAGGGCTGCGTTCTCCACGCACGTGGTGGTCTTGGCATCCATCAGTCCGGTGAACTGCGGGGTCATGAGGATGGCCATGATGGAGCCGCCCAGCCACGGATCGACCTTGAGCTTCTTGGCGGCGTTGTAGGCGACCATGATCGGCAGGAAGTAGAACACGCCCTTCCAGATGGCCTTCACGAACACCCAGCCGGCGGAGGCTTCGTCGTTCGGGATGACGTTCAGCGAAATGAGCAGGTTGACCAGCGCGATGATGATGGACGCGCCGAGCAGCACGCCCAGGATCGGACGGAAGGAGTCGGCGAGGTACTCGAAGAAGGAGTCCATCCACGCCACCTTGCCGCGCGCCTTGGAACGGGCCTCGGCCTTGACGTCGGCGTTGCTCTTATGGCCGTCGCCGTCATCGGAGCCGGAGCCTGCGCCGATCTTCGCCATCTCGGGCAGATGCATGATGTTCTCGTACACGGTGGCCACGCCGCCGCCGATGACCACCTGGAAGCGGTCGCCGCTCTGCGGAACCGCGCCAAGCACGCCCTTCATGTGCTCGAGGGAGTTCTGGTCCACCTTGGAGGCGTCCACCAATTCGAAGCGCAGCCGAGTGGCGCAATGCGTCAGGCTGCGAACGTTGTCAGGACCACCGATTGCAGTGATGATCTGCGATTCGAGTGAGTCAGCCATCCTGATTCCTTTCTTTTTCCTTTCGACCGTTCCGATCATGCGATCCTGGCTGCCGCGCAACAAAAAAGACCCGAGACATGGCATAGCAATGCCACATCTCAGGTCTTGCGTCTTAAAAAGTTGACTTGCAACCCTGCATGAGTCGAATCAGGTAAGACAATACACGACCGACGCGATATTGGCAAATCGCCCGCCAGCGAACCACGCAAATCCCTAGCCACGCATCGGACACGCCGTAATCACCCAAAAAAGAAAACGTATTCATCGCACATAATGGGACAATCGCACGGATTCGACCTGCATGCGTGGCACAATGTTGACTATGGTTGCAAAAAATGCGGGAATGCCCGCCACCCCAGCAGATCTGATCAACGTCGACGAGGTCATCGGCAAGTACTATGACGTCGTCCCCGATCCCAACATCCCGGAGCAGCGTGTCTCCTTCGGCACCTCCGGCCATCGCGGATCGTCCCTGAAGACCTCGTTCAACGAGGCCCACATCGTCGCCATCACCCAGGCCATCGCCGAATACCGCAAGAAGGCCGGCGTCACCGGCCCGCTGTACATCGGCCGCGACACCCACGCCCTGTCCGAACCGGCTTGGAAGACCGCCATCGAAGTGCTCGTCGCCAACGGCGTGCGCGTGCGCATCGACTCCCGCGACGACTTCACCCCGACCCCGGTCGTGTCCCAGGCCATCCTGACCCACAACCGTGCAGCCGACGGCACCCAGCGTTTCACCGGTGACGGTCTCGCCGACGGCATCGTCGTCACCCCGTCCCACAACCCGCCCACCGACGGCGGCTTCAAGTACGACCCGGTCACCGGCGGCCCGGCCCCGGCCGACGTCACCAACGCCATCGCCGACCGTGCCAACGAGCTGCTCGGCGATTTCAAGAACGTCAAGCGCGTGCCGTTCGAGCAGGCCATCAAGTCCGACCTGGTCGAGCGCTTCGACTTCCGCGAGCATTACGTGGCCGATCTGGAGAACGTCATCGACTTCGACGTGATCCGCTCCTCCGGCGTGCGTCTGGGCATCGACCCGCTCGGCGGCGCTTCGGTCAACTACTGGCCGCTCATGAACGAGAAGTACAACCTGACCATCGACGTGGTGCGCCCGCAGGTCGACCCGACCTGGAGCTTCATGACCATCGACCATGATGGCAAGATCCGTATGGATCCGAGCTCCCCGTACGCCATGAAGGGTCTGGTCGACTCCCTCAACAACGGCGCGTGGGACAAGTACGACCTGGTCGGCGGCACCGATCCGGACGCCGACCGCCACGGCATCGTCTGCCCGAACTGGGGCGTCATGAACCCGAACCACTACATCGCCGTGTGCGTGGAGTACCTGTTCGGCGGCAACCGTCCGGGCTGGCCGGAGAACGCCGGCATCGGCAAGACGCTCGTCTCCTCCTCCCTGATCGACCGCGTGGCCGCGTCCATCAACGCCAAGCTCGTCGAGGTCCCGGTCGGCTTCAAGTGGTTCGTGGATCCGCTGTTCAAGGGCGAGGTCGCCTTCGGCGGCGAGGAAAGCTCCGGCATGTCCTTCCTGCGCAAGGACGGCCGTGTGTGGACCACCGACAAGGACGGTCTGATCCCCGACCTGCTGGCCGCCGAGATCACCGCCAAGACCGGCAAGAACCCGGCACAGCTGCATCAAGAGCAGGTCGAGCGCTTCGGCGAAAGCTGGTACAGGCGCGTCGATACCCCGACCACCCTTGAGCAGAAGCAGAAGTTCGCCAAGCTCACCGGCGACGATGTCGAGGCCACGCAGCTGGCCGGCGAGGACATCACCGCCAAGCTCACCGAGGCTCCGGGCAACCACGCCAAGATCGGCGGCCTGAAGGTCACCACCAAGGACAACTGGTTCGCCGCCCGCCCGTCCGGCACCGAGAACATCTACAAGGTGTACGCCGAGTCCTTCGAGTCCCCCGAGGCTCTGGACAAGGTGCTCGCCGAGGCGACCGAGGTCGTGGACAAGGCCCTGGCCGAGTGATGCGACGCCGTCATGCCGCGGTGACGCAAGGCATGCGGTGACGGCATGACACATGGTCCGAAAGGCCCGTTCCCATCTGCGGAACGGGCCTTTCGCCATTCATACAGCCATATCGCCCCGGCCCGCGGATTGACGGCCATGGCACGAAACACGGTTTTCTGGCATGAAACGCGCCGTCCGCCGCTCCCCGTATTTCCCTCTCCCGGTACGCTGGAGACAGAACAGGCGAAACGGCCGACGCCGGATGACGTACGTCAGCCGGGAATCGCCGGAAGGAGGGAACGTGCGCATCGCCATCGTCGAGGACCATGCCACCGAACGCGAGCAGATCGCGGCCATGTGCGCGGACCATTTCGGCCACGGACATGGCGGGGACATGGTCTGCGACTCCTTCGCCGACGCGGGCTCGTTCATCGCAAGCTGGAGAAAAAAGCGGTATGACCTGCTTCTGCTCGACTGCTATCTCACCGACGACGAAGCCTCGCCACACGCCGCCACCGGTCTGGACATAGCGCAGCTGATCCGCCGGCAGAACGACGACTGCGCAATCGTGTTCATCACGTCCAGCAGCGATTTCGCGGTGCTCGGCTACGAGGTCCAGGCAAGCGGATACCTGCTCAAACCCGTCGACCGCAAGACCTTCGACACCACCATGGAACGCGTCGGAAAACTGCTTAAATCGAGATTCCCGTCCGCACGCCCGGACGCGGCACGGGAACCCGGCACCGTGGACCCCAGCTGGCACGTGGCGTTCGGCAACCCCGCCATCACCATGGACCGACGGCTCATCGTCTGCGCGCTGTCCGACGCGCACTACGTGGAATTCACCTTCTCGGACGGCACACGGACACGCATCCGCACCAATTTCTCCGACGTGGACCGACGGCTCACCGTCTTCGACAACTTCTACCGCACCGCGCGCGGCGTGCTCGTCAACTTCGACTACGTGTCCGGCATCGTCAACGCGCAATTCGTCATGAAAGGCGGCCGACGCATCCCCATCACGAAGACGATGGTGACCGCCACCTGCCGCGCCTATGCGGAATACACGTTCACCCGCATGCGAACGGAGGACTGACATGCACATCCTGTTCGCAAGCCTCGCCCAAATCACCCCATCGTCCCTGTTCTTCGCCGTCGGGGAGCAGTTCAACGCGCTTGCCGGACTGGCGCTGTGCCTCATCATGGCGTGGGATCATATGGACAATCCCCGTCGCAACGGCGCGCTGGTCATGTCCGCCGGCCTGATCTGGTTCCTGTTGTGTGGAGCGCTGTGCTGCGCCTTGGGCATCCCCTCGCTATGGACGGTCCTTCCGACCGCGCCGATCGTGCTGCTGGTCTTCAAATGGCTGTCCGAACTGCCATGGAGGCAACTGCTGCTCATCGTGGCCACCGCGTCCTACACGGTGGCGATCATCTACTATCTGTCGCTCGTCATCGACGTGGCGGCACTCGGCGCCCAATCCGTCAACCTGCGCGTCGGCTGGCCGGGCCTGACCACTCTGCTGCTGCTCGACATCGTCGCGCTGCTCTCCCTGTGGCACCCGTTGCACGACTCGATTCCAGACACCTTCGACTCCCCGTCCATCAGCAAGGACTTCTGGAGGCTCATCTGGCTCTTCCCCTTCATCTCCACGTCGATCGTGGTGTGGTGCCTGCCCGCGGACAATCCGTCGCTGCTGGACGCGCGCGTGCTGGAGATAGCGTTCACCGTGGCCGTGTTCTACACCTTGTTCATGGCCTTGGCGTACTTCCTCATCTGGTACATGATCAAACAATCGGACCGTCTGCTCGAGGCCCACAGGCGGGAGCATTACGAAGCCATGCAGACGCTGCAGCTGCAGCACATGGACGAGCGCATCCGCGAGGCCCGCCAGATCAAGCACAATGTGCGCCACCACATCCATTCCCTGCAGGCATTGGCGGCCGCCGATGACATGGACGGTATCCGCTCGTATCTGGAGGAGATGTCGAAGCACCATCTGCTGCAGCCCGCACCGATGCAGTATTGCGAGCACACGTCGCTCAACGCGGTGCTGGTCTATTATTGCGACTGGATCCGGCATCTGGGAGCGGACGTGGACGTCAAGGCGTCGGTTCCGCAATACATCGGCATCAACAACGCGGAGCTCTGCTCGATGGTCGGCAACCTGCTGGAGAACGCCACGGACGCCATAACCCGGCAGACCAGCGGCAGCAAACGTCTGAGGATGCGCGTCCAATATCGTTCCGGTCCACCATCGGCGCTGTTCATCACGGTGGACAACACCTACGATGCCAGCAAAACCGACATCACGCGGATCGATGACGGCTTCGCCTCGACGAAGCACGGCGGCAGCGGACTGGGCACCGCCACCGTGCGGGAAACCGCCGAACGGCATCATGGCACGGCCACGTTCGATTATGGGGACGGCGTGTTCCGGGCCTCCGTCATGCTGTGTCTGGACGATTGACGCGCGATACGGCCCAATGCTTCGCGTCGCGCGGCTTTCGTAGGGTAGAAGGCATGACGATTACGGTTTCCACAGATGGTTCCGCCCTTGGCAACCCGAACGGCCCGATGGGATGGGCATGGGCCGACCACGAATCCGCCGCGGGCGGACGGCCAGGGCACGAGCATGCCGGCGATTGCGATGCCGGCGGCGCCACGAACGGCACCAACCAGATCGGCGAGCTATGCGCCGTGCTGGAGGCGTTGCGCGCGCACCCCGGCTCCGAGGATCTGGTGATCGAAACCGATTCGCAGTATGCGATCAACTGCTCCACCAAGTGGGTGCAGGGTTGGAAACGCAACGGATGGAAGAATTCGCAGAAGAAGCCGGTGAAGAACGCCGATTTGATCCGTGCCATCGATGACGAGATCGGGCGCAGGACCGGTTCGGTGCGCTTCGTCTGGGTCAAGGGACATGCAGGCAACGCCGGCAACGAGAAGGTCGACGAGCTTGCCCGCACCTACGCGGGCGACTGCCGTTCGCACGTGCGCGAAGGCTATCTGCCGCTGGAAGGCTGGAAGTCGCTGCTGGCTTCCGAATATTCGCGCGGCACTGACGTTCCCGAGGACGCGCGCATGCTGATGGACGGCACGATCAGCGCCGCCGAATACCACATGGGCCGCGGGCAGGGCGATTCATCCTCCGATTCCGGCGTCCGCGGCACGGCCGGCACGGCCACCGCCTCTGCGACAGGCGGCGCGAAGCCGCGTTCGATCGCCGACATGCTGGCGCAGCCGGAAGGCGTCCCCGACGATCTTGCGGACTTCGGACGATCGCCCGACGACGCTATGGAAGCCGACGGTGTGGCGGAGACGACGGCGCTTGATAAGGCGTCTGAAGCAAATTCCGCCGTCTCCACTGCGGAGCCGTCCGCCGAAGACATGTCTGCCAAGGAATCGCAGGAACCGCACCAGTCATATGCGCAAATGCTGGTCAAGCATGACTACTTCCCGCGTGAAGACGGTGAAGCGGACAAGACCGCAAAGGACGCAACAGACAAATCAGTGGAATCGGAGGAAGCGGAAAACGTCGAGGAACCGGATCGGTCCGATGCCTCGGCGCCTCAGTCCGACCAACCGGCCGCGGAGGAAAAGCAGCCGCGAAATCTGCCGAAACTGCCGCATCGCAAAAGCCCATCGGGACTGTCGGTGTCGGGCACGGTGCGTTTCTCTCCCCCGCCGAATTCCAGCCCGACCTTCGACGGCAAGCCGCGTCTGATCCGCGGTTACATCGCAGTGGAGGGATACGTGGACGGCGATGGCACGCTGATACTGGACGAGGCACCGTTCGCGGTCAAGCACAGCTGATCCGGAGGCCACGCATATCAGGCTGTTTCATCATGGGCCCAATTGTGAAACATCTTGTGAAACAACCTATGGCCCCGCATGCGCGCGCACGACGCAGGCCGCACCATTCCCGCCCCGAAAATCAACGCATCCGATAGTATGGAGACGGTCTTAACCCCATATCGAAGGAGGATCATGGACAAGGCACAGCAGGACGCGCTGAAGAAGGCGGCCGGCATCGAGGCTGCAAAGCTCATTCAGAACGGCATGATCGCAGGTCTGGGCACCGGCTCGACCGTGCGTTTCCTGGTCGACGAGCTCGGCCGTCGCGTCAAGGAGGAAGGCCTCGAGTTCACGGGCGTCACCACCTCCCGCCGCACCCAGGAGCAGGCCGAAGGCTATGGCATCAAGATCGTCGACATCGATGACGTCGACCACATCGACGTGACCATCGACGGCGCCGACGAGGTGGACAAGAACTTCAACGGCATCAAGGGCGGCGGCGCCGCTCTGCTGTGGGAGAAGATCGTGGCCACCAATTCCAACAAGATCGTGTGGATCGTGGACGAGTCCAAGGTCGTCGACACCATCGGCAAGTTCCCGCTGCCGGTCGAGGTGATTCCGTTCGGCGCAGGCCAGGTCATCAAGAAGTTCGAGGCCAAGGGCTACAAGCCGGTGCTGCGTCTGGACGCGGACGGCAAGGAGGTCCGCACCGACGAGAACAACTTCGTGGTCGACCTGCATCTCGACCGCATCGATCACCCGACCGAGCTGGCCGAGGATCTCATCACCACCGTCGGCGTGGTGGAGCATGGCCTGTTCCTGAACATGGTGGACCAGGTCATCGTCGGCGACCCGAACGGCCCGCGCATCCTGGACAATCCGAACAAGAAGTGATTCCGGGCGGCCGGCGGAACCTCCGTCGGCCGCATACGGCTTCGGCCAAGCACGGCCGAGCACAACAGGAACCACATAGCAAAAATCCCGCGCCTCCGAAAGGAGATGCGGGATTTTGTTTTGAGCGGACGCTTCACACGCGTCTGAAGACTACTTGCGCTGGTGGCGAGTCTTACGAAGCAGTTTGCGATGCTTCTTCTTGCTCATGCGCTTGCGGCGCTTCTTGATGACCGAGCCCATCTCAGCCTCCGTTCCTTAAATTCAAGGGGTAAAAGTTTGCAACTTGCCCAATACTACACCGCTTCGGGGACGAATACGCGCCCATGCATTCATATGGTGGAAAGTCGTGCCCCATTCACGGCCCATACACCATGCGACGGCGACGGTTCGGCCACGGAGCCCCCACGGGTCACAGGGGGAACTGCTGGTAGAAGCGCTGGACGGAAGCCTTGGCTCCGGTGGCGTAGAACACCACGGTATCGTTCTGCCATACGGCGACGGCCTTGCTGTCGTCCCCATTGTCAAGATTGACGCTGTACGTGCCGGTGTTTTTGCCGGACACCTTCACGTTGCCGCTTGCCAGTTCCTTGCCGGTCAACGCCTTGGCAAGCGTGTCGTATTGGGTCTTGGCCTTATCCGCATCGGACCACTGCGCCACCTCAAGCGTGATGTCCTGCGCCGTCTTGCCCGTGGAATAGGTCAGCGTGTATTCCTCGACCGGGGAGGCGCCGGACCACGCCGTTCCCTCATCGGCCTTGATTCGCGCGAAGTTCAACACGGAATCCGGCATGGCCTTGAGCAGCTCACTAGCCCCGTCCGGCAAGGCCACGGCGTCGATGGACGGCGTGGTCGGCTCGCTGGCGGCGCCCTTCGATTTGCCGCTGGACTTGGTCCCGGTCGACGAGCTTGAGGTCTGCTGCCCGGACTGGACGGACCCGTTGCCCTTGTTCAGCGCCCAGCCCGGCCACACGAATGCGGAGACCAGCGCGAGCACGACCACAAGGGCCGCGGCAATGACGGCGGCGATCAATTTGCCATGGGAAGAGGAATTCTGCGTATCAGACATGCCTGCTATTGTTTCACAGCCATAAGACTCGTACGGGCGCCCTCGAAAGAACGGAAACACCCGCGTCGAAACGCCCGGCGAGACCTTTCCCGCCACCTTCCGCATGGCTTTCCGTACCACTTCACGCAGCCCCGCATGCAGCCTCCCATGGCACCGCTATGCCACCCGCGAACATCTTGTCCCAAAACCTCCGTATTGTCGGCCGTATGGCAAAGTCGTCCACTCAATTCCTCTGTTCGGAATGCGGATGGAGCGGCCCGAAATGGCTTGGCCGATGCCCCGAATGCGGCCAATGGGGCACCATCGAGGAATTCCATGAGGCCCGTCTGTCGGCGGGCGTTCGCACCGCGGCCCCCGGACGCACGTCCCGCACGCAACCGCAACCCGTCGCATCATCCGAAGCCAGACCAATCACCGAGATAGGCACGGAGAACGTCTCGCGCATCGCCACGGGATTTTCGGAATTCGACCGTGTGCTCGGCGGCGGCATCGTGCCCGGATCGGTCACGCTGGTCGCCGGCGAGCCGGGAATCGGCAAATCGACGCTGTTGCTGGAGACCGCGGGCAACGTGGCCCGGCTGACGGCGTTCGCGAGCGAACGCAACACCGTGCTGTACATCTCCGGCGAGGAATCGCAGGCGCAGGTGCGCATGCGCGCGTCTCGCATCGGCGCGATGGAGCCGAATCTGCTGCTCGCCTCCACCACCGATCTGGCCACGGTGCTGGGGCTCATCGAACGGTTCAAGCCTTCGCTGGCCATCGTCGATTCGGCGCAGACCATCGTCTCGCAGGACGTCGACGGCATCTCCGGCGGCTCCACGCAGGTGCGCGAGGTGGCGAGCGCGTTGATCGACACCGCCAAAAAGCTTGACATTCCAGTGCTGCTGGTGGGCCATGTCACCAAGGATGGCTCGATCGCGGGCCCACGCACGTTGGAGCATCTGGTGGATGTGGTCTGCCAGTTCGAAGGTGACGCCGAGACCGCGCTCCGGATGCTGCGCGCGGTGAAGAACCGTTTCGGTCCGACGGATGAGGTCGGCTGCTTCGACATGAGCGGCGAGGGCATCGAGGAGGTGACCGACCCGTCCGGCCTGTTCCTGTCCACCGGCAACGGCGCGTCGACGGCGCAAGTGGACGGCACGTGCGTGACGTTCACGTTGGACGGCCACCGCAGCCTGCCGATCGAAGTGCAGTCGCTCGTCACGAAATCGGTGCTGCCGACGCCGCGACGTGCCGCGAACGGCGTGGATTCCAACCGCATCGCCATGCTGGTGGCGGTGCTGTACCGGCATGGCGGCATCAACCTGCTGTCCAACGACCTCTATATCTCCACGATCGCCGGAGGCCAGGCGCGCGAGCCGGGCTGCGATCTGGCGATTGTCGCAGCCTTGGCAAGCGCCGCGAAATCCAAGGCGATCGCCCGCACGACGTGCGCGATCGGCGAGATCTCATTGACCGGCCAGGTACGTCCGGTGCCGCGTCTGGAATACCGGCTTCGCGAGGCCGCCCGGCTGGGCTTCACCACCGCCGTCGTGCCGACGTTGCGCAAGAACGTCGCGATACCGGGGCTGGGCGTGGTGCAGGTGGACACGCTGCAGGACGCGCTGTCGGCGATTCTGCGCTGATATCAAAACACCATATTTTTTCGCGCTGTACCACATGTGGGCAATACTATTTCCGTTCACCGAATTTCCGTTCACCGATTGAGGAGAGTGAGATGGAACGGCTTCGCTTCGCCACTTGGGCGGAACATTATTCACAGAAGACCAATCGTTCATTGGCAGGTTCGCGTCTGCATGTCGATGATGGAGCGCTTGAGGATGGAGAACGCCTCATCGCGCAGGATTGGGGCATGGTCGTGTCCTCGGCCCCGCAGGATGCCGGCGACGCCGACGCGCAGGCCGTGATCGACGCCACCATTCCCGTGGAGGACGTGGCCGACGCGCGCGAACTGTCCGGCGCGCAGGCCGTGGACTTCGCACAACGGCATATGCCGGTGCTCGACGCGCTGATGCGGGATGCGCGGGAACGTGTGGATTTCACCGGAATCAGCATCGCCGTATGCCTGATCCTCGAGCCGAAGACCGCCGTGCTGCTGCGCCAGCTCAAGGCCGCGGGAGCGAAGGTCGGAGCGTACTGCGGAGCGGAGGCCAATGACGAACGCGTCGCCGAGCAACTGCGTTCGGAAGGCATCGCGGTGGCGTTCGATCCGAATTGGACGCCGGCGCAGGCGCATCAGGGCGCGCTCGACCTGCTTGACGAGCTCAAGCCGAACATCATCATCGACGATGGTGCGAGCTTCGCACGTCTTGCGGCGATGGAACGTCCCGAACTCATGGCGGACATCATCGGCGTGGCCGAGGAAACGACCAGCGGCGTGCGCGCCTTCCAAGCCATGCAGGATGCCGGCGCATTGTCGTTCCCGGTCATCGCGGTGAACGACAGCATGCTCAAAACCGGTTTCGACAACGCCCATGGCACCGGTGAAACCTGCGTGACCACCATGCAGCAGATTCTCGGCGCGGACGCGTTCAGAGGCGCCCGCGTGACCGTGGTCGGATACGGCCCGGTCGGCCGAGGCTTCGCCCGTCGTGTCCGCGCGTTGGGCGCGGACGTGACCATCTGCGATACCGACCCGGTCGCCGCCTTGCAGGCGGTGTTCGACGGCTTCCGCGCGCTTGACATCGACCAGGCCATACGCACCGCGGATATGGTCGTGTCTGCGACCGGCGTGCGCCACACCATCACGTTGCAGCATATGCGGGCGATGCGGCCGCAAGCCGTTTTGTCCGTGATCGGAGGCATCGCCAACGAAATCGCATTGGACGACGTCCCCGGCTTCCATGCCGAGAACAAACATGAGATCCGGAACCTCGCCGTGCCCGACGGCCCGACGATCCGTCTCATCAGCGAAGGCGACGGCGTCAACTACACGGTGGGTGGCGGCAATCCGATCGAAATCATGGATCTGAGCTTCGCCGTGCAGGCATCGGCGGTGACCCATCTGCTTGAGCATCGCGGCACGCTGCCGGATGGACTGCAGCGGCTGGGCCGTGACGTGGACCGTCATATCGCGGACATCGCCCTGCGCGTACGCGGATACCAAGCCAGCCATGCCGTTACCGACAACGGCTACGATTGGACGCTGACCCGCTTCGCCGAAGACGAAGCTGCCGACGGAAAAGAGTGATTCCCGTGACGTTGAACACCCCTTTGCAGATCGCGGCGCATCCGAAGCCGCTGGAATCGGTGACTGTGTACAGCTCCCCCATGGTGATTCCCGTCACCGGACCGGTCATTGTCGACGGAGCCGTGGCGGTCGCCGCCAACCGTGTCGTGCATGTGGGCACACGGGAATGGGTTCTCGACGCGCTGAAACGGGATATGGCCCCTTCCGGCCGGATCACGGAGTATCGCTGGCACGGTCTGATCACCCCGGGACTCATCAACGCGCACACCCACCTGCAATATACGAACATGGCCGAAGTGGGGCGGGGCACATACGATCGGTTCCGCGCATGGGAGATTGGCTTCAACGAGGTGTACGCGCGACTGCAAGAGACCCGCCCATGGAAGGAATCCGCGTATCAGGGCGCCCGCATGCTTGTGGAGTCGGGCACCACCGCCGCGGCCGACATCGTCACCGACCCGGAGGCCGTGGGAGCCCTCGCCTCGCAAGGCATGCACGGCATCGCCTATTGGGAGGTCATGGGATGGCACAACGACGATTGGAAAACCGAGGGTATCCAGGAGCTGCTCAACAATCTCGGGCACATGCATGAGGAGGGTCTGCCCAGCATCGGCATCAGCCCCCATGCGCCATACACTTTGGAATCCGAGCCTTTTGTCGATCTGCCCGACATCGCCCGGCAACTGGATATGCGTCTGCACATCCATCTCGCCGAGACGCCGATGGAGGCAGGAAACCGCGACACCACGCTCACCACGTATTCGGCGGCCGATTGGCGCGACGGACAGTGGGCCAGCTACCGGCAGCTCAAGGACGCCGGAAAGGGTGCTTCCGCGATCCAGTTCGTCGACCAGCTGGGATCGCTCGGCCCCGACGTGCATATCGCGCATGGCGTGTGGGCTGATGCCGAGGACCGCCGAATCCTCAGGCAGCGCGGCGTCGGCGTGGCTCTGTGCCCGCGTTCCAATCGCATCACCGTGACCGGCAAGGACGCTCCGATTCGCGAATACCTGGAGGAAGGCAATCTCCTGGCCATCGGCACCGACTCGCTGTCGAGCTCGCCCAGCCTGGATGTGCTCGACGATGCCGCCATGGTCTACGACCTCGCGCGCGAGCAGGGATACAGGCGTGACGATCTGACGCACCGCATCATCCGCATGGTCACGCTCGGCGGAGCCGAGGAAATGGGCATGCACGTGGGCGCCGGACGCATCGGCCAGATCAACGCCGGAGCCACGGCCGACCTGGCGTTCTTCGACATTCCCGTCGGCACTGACTCGCCGCATGCCATCGAACAGACCTTGGAGGATTTCGTCCGCCACGGAGCCGGCACCAATCGTGCGACCATCATTTCCGGCAATATCGTCTACAACGACGGCGCGTTCGACCTTCGCTGACGTCAAGCTCCACAATGAAAGGAATATCATGAGTGTCCCACTTAATCGGATGAGCGACTATGCCCGTGGTGTGGTGGCCGACCTGGGTCTCGAGGCCCATCCGGAAGGCGGATGGTATGTGCGCGACTGGCAGTCGCCGCAGACGGACGAAGCCTCGCACCGACCCCTATCCTCGCTGATCTACTTCCTTCTGCCGGAGGGAGACATGAGCGCCTGGCATAAGGTGGACGCCGACGAGATCTGGCTATGGCATGGCCCCGCCCCGGTCACGCTGCAATTGGGTGGCACGGGCGATTCGCCCGCCGGCGACGATGAGGCGGAATCCATTGTGCTGGGCACGGCGATTGCAGACGATGGCACGCGGGGAATTCCCGTCGGTCATGCGGTGGTGCCCGCCGGGGTCTGGCAGCGCACCGTTCCAGGAAAGGGCGACGCGCTCGTCTCCTGCGTGGTCAGCCCGGGTTTCGTGTTCGAAGGGTTCACGCTCGAATAACGGAAAACATTCGATATGCATTACCAAATTTCGATACGCATTACCAAATAATGCGATATCGCGTGCGTGGCTTCGGAAATATCAATAGGCTATAGTGACGCACGTTCATCATGGACAGGAAGAATCGCGTTTCATACGCGGTATTTGAAGTCAGGGGTAAAGAAAAATGGCATTCTCCAGCAGAAAATTCATGCGTGCGGCAGCGGCGTTGGTCTCCATCGCCGCGCTGACGCTGTCCGCCGCATGCGGATCCGATTCCAGCGCCAAGTCGTCCGAATCCGACAGCTCGGACATCACGCAGCAAACCGTCACTCCCGGCAAGCTGACCATCGCCACCGGTGACCCGGCCTACGAGCCGTGGGTCATGAACGACAAGCCGGAATCCGGCAAGGGGTATGAGGCGGCCGTGGCGTACGCCGTCGCCGAGAAGATGGGCTTCAAGAAGTCCGATGTGGTGTGGACCCGCACCACATTCGATTCCGCCATCGCGCCGGGCGCCAAGGACTGGGATATGAACATCCAGCAGTTCGGCATCACCCCCGAGCGGAAGAAGGCCGTCGACTTCTCCGCCAGCTATTACAACGATTCCCAGGGCATCATCGTCAAGAAGGACGGCAAATACGCCAAGGCCAAGAGCCTGAGTGACCTGAAGGACGCCACCGTCGGCGCGATGGTGGGCACCGAAGGGTACAAGTACGCCAAGAAGATCAAGGACGATGTGCAGACCTTCAACGATGATTCCGCCGTGGCCCAGGCGCTTGACGCCGGACAGATCGACGCGTTGGTGACCAGCACCGTCGAATGCGTGTACATGGTCCAGTCCGACCAGGTCAAGGACGCCATGGTGCTCGGCCGCATCGCCGGCTCCACCGACCCGAACGGCATGGGCATCGTGCTGCCGAAGGATTCCAAGCTCACCTCCGCCGCCTCCAAGGCCGTGAAGGAATTGGACGCCGACGGCACCATCAAGAACCTGCAGGACAAGTGGCTGGCCGAATACACCACCGACCTGGCAGAACTCAAGTAAATCCACCATACGATTCAAGGAATTTCCTTCATGAGCATTTCGGATAACGGTCCGGACAGCCTCGCCGGTCATCAGACCAGCGAGGTTGAGCTTTCCCGGCGCACCTACCGCAAGCAGCAACAGCTGAAATCGGTCGTCACCAGTCTGATCAGCACCATCGTGCTGGCGGCCATCATCGTCGTCGGACTGAAGATGTCCCCCGGTTGGCCGCGGGTCAAGGAGACGTTCTTCTCCGCCGAATACTTCGCCAAATCGTTCCCCAAAGTCCTTGACGGCCTGTGGCTGAACGTGAAGGTGCTGGCCGTGGCGCTCGTGGGCGTGGCCATTTTCGCCACCCTGCTGGCCTTGGTACGTACCAGCAACAATCCGGTGCTGTTCCCGTTGCGCGCCTTGGCCGCGCTGTACACCACGGTGATGCGCGGCGTGCCGATGATCGTGGTGCTCTACCTCATCGGTTTCGGTATCCCCGGACTGGGTATTTTCGGCCGTATCGACCCGTCGATTCTGGGCACCATCGCCGTGATCATGGGCTATTCCGCGTATGTGGCGGAGGTGTTGCGAGCCGGCTTCAACGATGTGCATCCGTCCCAGCGCGCGTCCGCGCGTTCGCTGGGACTCACGGCTGGGCAGACCACTCGCATGATCGTCATTCCGCAGGCGCTGCGCAAGGTGGCTCCGGCGTTGATGAACGACTTCATCTCCATGCAGAAGGATGTGGGATTGATTTCGGTGCTGGGTGCCGTGGACGCGGTCCGCGCGGCCCAGATCGAAGTGGCCAGCACCTACAACTTCACCCCCTATGTGGTGGCCAGTCTGCTGTTCATCCTGATGAGCGTGCCGTTCATCCTGCTGAACGACTGGTATACGGCACGTTTGCGCAAGCGTGAATTGAGCGGAGGCACGGTATGAGCGACATGAACACTCCGGTACTGCGATTGGACGGCATCCGGAAATCCTTCAACGGCAACGAAGTGCTCAAAGGCATCTCGTTCGACGTCAACCAGCATGAGGTCGTGGCGTTGCTCGGCCCTTCCGGATCAGGCAAATCGACATTGATGAAATGCGTGAATCTGCTGGAGCAGGTGGATGACGGCCAGATCTGGCTGGGGAACACCGACATCACCGATCCGCGCGTGCATCAGGACGAGATTCGTTCCCGTATCGGCGTGGTGTTCCAGCAGTTCAATCTGTTCCCGCACATGTCGGTGATGAAGAACGTCACTCTCGCCGCGATCAAGGTCCACCATTGGCATAAGGACAAGGCGGAAGCCCGTGCGCTGGAGCTGCTCGACCGCATCGGCATGCGGGCCAAGGCTGGCGCCTATCCGGACCAGCTGTCCGGCGGGCAGCAGCAGCGTGTGGCCATCGCACGCGCGTTGATGACGAATCCGGAACTGTTGCTGCTTGACGAGATCACGTCGGCGCTCGACCCGATGCTGGTCGGCGAGGTGCTTGACATGGTGGCCGAGCTCAAGGAGCAGGGAACCACCATCCTCATGGCCACCCATGAGATGAGCTTCGCCCATGACGCGGCGGACCGCATCGTGCTGCTGCGCCATGGCGTCATCGCCGAGAACGGTTCGCCTCGGGAGGTCATGGACGAATCGCAGGATCCTGAGACCCGGGAATTCTTCTCTCACTTCCGCAGCTAGACACAAGTTTTACTGTGCCTTGACAAAACGGCCGTTGTCTCTTCGGATGCGTTTGCATTCCAGAGAGGCAACGGCCGTTTTTCTTAAGTCTCGCGACGGGCTCGTATGCCAACACATGATCAATGTCCCAGATTGATCCGCCTTTCAACCAGCATATCGATGACGCCTAATCCTACCGAAGCGGCCGTCTGCGCCGCATCGACCAGATCGTTCTGGTGGTCGTCCAACGACTCGTAGGATTCCCCGCACTGGTTGCTGATGGCCCGAATCGCCAGGAACGGCACGTCATTCTTCGCGCAGATGTGCGCCGCTGCGGTTCCTTCCATCTCCTCACAGTCCGCATGCACCGTGGCCTTGATGCGTTCAAGGACGTCCGGATCGGTATTGAATTGGTTGCTTGTCGCGATGGTGCCGCAGACGAAGCGCCGCGCCACGTCTTCCAACGATATCGCGGAAGCGGAAGTGTCATCCTGTCCCATCGCCAGTTCACGCAGCGACGGAACCCTGCCCCATCCCTGACGTTCCAGCACATCCAAAGCCGCGTCGCGCAACGTCTCATCGGATGTGAAGGATTCCTTCCACGGCGCGCATTCCGCGATAATCGGAGTGTTCGTCTCCAGATAATGCAACTGGTCGCCGACCACAATGTCCCCGACCCGCAAAGCCGGGTTCAACCCCCCGGCGATGCCGCTGAAGACAAGGACGTCGGGCGCGTAACGGTCGATCAGCATCTGGGATGCCGCTCCGGCGCTGACGGACCCCATGCCGCCTTCGCCCACGACCAGTCTGATGCCACGATATGTTCCGACGCCCACGTCGACACCGCCGTGCCGTTCATGGGATGCGTCCCCGATTTGTTCGAGGAATGGCTTGGTTTCCTTGGCGAGCGCGCATTGCACGGCCACAGTGATGGTGTCGTTCATAAGCGCCGATTCTGTGCCAAGGCGCAGACAAACGTCAGGGGGTAATCCCGTTGAACACGTCATAACTATTCCCCATATCCCGCACAGCATGTCGGTCGCATCGAAACGGTAATCTCCGTATGTTCGTAATATATCCAATCTCACCAAATCGAGGTTTCCATTGTCCCGTTCACCACGTTTCCTTCGTCTGACAGCCGCGTTGCTGACCGTTGCCGCGCTGGCCGGCACCAGCGCCTGCGGTTCCGGCTCCTCCGACCAATCCGCCCAGGACACGGTCACCGCAGACACGCTCACGGTCGCCACCGGAGAGCCGGCCTATGAGCCGTGGGTGATCGACAACAAGCCGGAAAGCGGCAAGGGGTACGAATCGGCCCTGATTTACGCCATAGCGGACAAGCTCGGCTATTCCAAGAAGCAGGTCACGTGGAAACGCACCACGTTCGACGCCGCCATCGCTCCTGGAACCAAGGATTGGGATCTCAACATCCAGCAGTTCTCCATCACCGACCAGCGCAAGAAGGCCGTCGACTTCTCCCCGAGCTACTACAATCCGACGCAGTCCATCGTGGTGCGTGGCGATTCGAAGTACGCGTCGGCCACGTCCCTGAGCGATTTCAAGGGCGCCACGATCGGAGCCATGGTCGGCACCACTTCCTATGACTACGCCAAGCAGAAGCTCAGCTCCGACGTGCAGACCTTCAACGACAATGCGACGCTGGCCCAGGCGCTGGACGCCGACCAGATCGACGCACTGGTCATGGACACTCCGGCCGCGGTCAACGTGGCGACATCCTCGCAGGTGAAGAACGGCAAGGTCGTCGGCCAGATTCCGGGGTCCGAGGACAAGCAGGGCATGGGCATCGTGCTGCCAAAGGATTCGCCGCTGACGTCGAAGGTCTCCAAGGCCCTCAACGAGCTGAAGAAGGACGGCACGCTGAAGAAGCTGCAGAACACCTGGCTGAAGGCGTACACCACGGATATTCCGACGTTGAAGTAACGGTTCCGCGCTTATAGACATGCATGAAAAAATGTGCCGGATGGCGATGACGTCATCCGGCACATTTTTTAAATTTCGCGCGATTCAGGATTCGCGCGATACTGGCTTTCACGCGGTGAGGCGCTTCGTCTCCTCAACGTTGCGCTTCAGCTCGGCGACAAGGTCGTCGGCCGAATCGAATCTGATCTGCGGGCGCAGGAATCCTACGAATTCCACACGTGCCTGATGACCGTACAGGTCCAGCCAATCGTCGGTGATGGCGTAGGCTTCGACCACTCGTTGCGCGTCGCCGTTCTCGTTGAATGTGGGTTTGGTGCCGATGGAGATGGCGGCAGGCCAACGATACGGCGACTGCGTGGCCAGGCGCGCGTTCACCGAGGACGAGTCATACTGCTGGGATACGCCGTCCGCCGGCTTCTCTTCGGCTTCGGCCGGCTTCTCCCCCAAATCGACCAGCCATCCGGCGTACACGCCGTCCACCGGCAGGTATCCCTCCACGTTCTCGCTGAGATTGGCGGTGGGGAATCCGATGGTGCGGCCGCGTTCCTCGCCATGCACCACGGTTCCCTCCACGGCATGCGCGTGTCCGAGAATCGTGTCAGCGTCCTTGATACGCCCCTGCCCCAGCAGATAACGTACATTAGTGGAGCTCCACACGCGGACCGCCTTGGCCTGGTGCTTCTTGCTCCATGCGCGGCGCTCGGCCTTCGTGGCGCCTTTCAGCGGATCGGAAGGCTCGCCGGGCTCCGACGGCATGACGGGCTTGGCGTTGACGGGCACACGGGTCTCCCCCGGCCCCAGATCGTTCACGACATCCAGCTGGAACACGCCAGTGGCGAGCGCGAGATTCTCGATGGCCTTCACGTTCCCCGCGCGTTCCGCGCCCATGGCCGCGTCGGCACCGAGCACCAGCGTGCGCATGCCAAGCTTGCCGACCAGCTGGCCGAGGAAGAAACGGTACGATTTCGCTGCAAACGCCATCGTGTAGCGCACGATGAGCGTGTAGTCCACGCCGATGGCGTCGATGGCGCGTAGACGCTCGTCCACGCTGGTCAGCGCTTCGGTGTCGCGCGCACCAGCTTCCGGATCCTGGCCGTCATGCTGGGCCGCATACGCATGCGCCATTGCTGGACGTGGATCGAACAGCACCACCACGGAGAACGCCTTCTCCTGCTCGGCGAGTTCGGCCACACGGCGGATGACCGCCTGATGGCCCTGATGCATGCCGTCGAACGAGCCGACGGTCACCACGGATTTCTTGTCATTGCTCAGGGTTGGCCAATCCACCATGCCGTTGGCATCGGGGGTAAGCGTGATCGTTTTCATATGTCCTTCTTGTTGTGGTTTGTCTCTGTCTGTCGATCCGCCGGTCCCGTCATATGACGGTTTGGGCCGGCCCATGGTTCAGTTGAATACCGCGACCGGCTTGGCTTCGCCTTTTTTTGCCCGTTCTACGATTGCGACCAAATCGTTGGTTTCGGGAACGTACGCCGCCATGGTTCCGCGGATGTCCCTGGCGATTCGGCGGCCGAACCGCAGGTCCGCCGCCTCCCGTTCGTACACTGGCAGCATATCCATGGAGGCGGCGGCGCTGGCGACCAGATCGAGCGCATAGTCGACCGCATGATCGGCGTCGTCGAGCACCGCGCGGTTGCGTGTCACTTCGACGCCGTCGCGGTTGATGAAGGTTTTGGATTCCGTGTGCGCGGTCATGACGTTCGGCGCGTCCACCGAGAAACGTCCGACGCGGATGCGCCGCAGCATCGTCAGATGGCCTCCGAGGCCGAGCTCCTCGCCCAAATCGCGACCCAGCGCACGGATATAGGTTCCCGCCGAGCAGGCCACCCGCACGTCGATTTCCATAACCGGTTGCATGTCTGGTTCAGCCGAACCGGCATTCCAAGCTTCGTCCGGGGAAATATCGGCCGCGACGGCAAGCGGAGCTCCCGCGCGTGCGGACGATGCATAGCCGTAACGCACGGCGGAGACATGGAATTCCGAGATGGTCACCGGACGGGCCTTGAGGTCCACGTCCTTGCCTTCGCGGGCCAGATCGTACGCGCGCTGGCCGTTGATTTTGATGGCCGAATAGGAGTTCGGCACTTGTTCGATACGCCCGGTGAAATGTTCGGCGATCGTCGCTTCGATGACCTGTCGGGACGGGAATTCGATCGCAGTCCGTTCCGTCGGCAGCAGTTCGCCGTCCGCATCGTCCGTGTCGGTGCGCTGGCCGAGCCTGATGGTGGCCAGGTACGTCTTATCGTGGTCCACGATGTAGTTGAGTAGACGGGTGGCATTGCCGAAACCGACCACCAACACACCGGTGGCCATCGGATCGAGCGTGCCGGCATGGCCGACACGCTTCATGTGCAGCGCTCCCCGCACGGCAGCGACGACATCATGGCTGGTGACGCCACGCGGCTTGTCGATGACCAGCAGACCGGAGATGTCAGGCTTCGTCATCGTCCCAATCCTCGACCTCGACGTCATCGTCATCGTCGAAATCGCGATCGTCGGATTCGTCGTCATGCTTATACGGGTCGGCGTCGCCGGCATACTGCGCGTTGGCTCGCGCCTTGGCGAGCTCCTCGTCACGCTTGCGTGCCAGCGCAAGGATATCCTCGATCTCGTGCGCCTCTCCCGGCACCTCGTCGAAGATGAATTCCAGCTGCGGGGTGAGACGCAGACCGGCCTTGGTGCCCACCAGGGAGCGCAGACGTCCCTTCGCCTGGTTCAGAGCCTGCTGTGCGCGGCGGCGTTCGCCCTGCTCGTGCCCCTCATGGCCAAGCTGGGTCCAGTAGACCTTCGCGATCTGCAGATCGTTGGTGACGCGCACCTCGGTGATGGTCACGTTGGCGAGGCGCTTGTCATGCAGTTGCGCCTCCATGGAGGATGCGATCACGCGCTGGATCAGCGCCGCGATGCGCGCGGCGCGGGGATTGGTTCCTGCCATTGGTTTCCTTTGATGAAAGTTCGTGTTGTATCACGGAACGCCCGCAGTCGTGAACCGGCTGTGGGCGTTCCTTTTTTATGTCTTATCGTTCCGGGGAACGAAGCGTTCGACTACTTGCGTTCGATCTCGCGCATCTCGAAGGTCTCGATGATGTCGCCGATCTCGATGTCGTTGAAGGAACCGAGGTTGATGCCCGCCTCGTAGCCTTCCTTGACGGACTGCACATCGTCCTTGAAACGACGCAGCGAGGAGATCTCGAGGTCGTTGACGGTGGCGATGCCGTTGCGCAGGATACGGCACTTCGTACCGCGCTTGACTTCGCCGTCCTGGACCATGACGCCGGCGATGTTGCCGAACTTGGAGGAGCGGAAGATCTCGCGAATCTCGGAATGGGAGGTGACGACCTCTTCGAATTCCGGCTTGAGCATGCCCTTGAGGGATGCCTCGATATCCTCGATGGCCTTGTAGATGACCGAGTAGTACTTGATCTCCACGCCTTCGCGCTCGGCCAGATCGGCCACCTGGCGGTTCGGACGGACGTTGAAGCCGATGATGACGGCCTTGTCCACGGTTGCCAGGTTGACATCGTTCTGGGTGATGGCGCCGACGCCGCGGTGAATCACCTGGATGCCAACCTCGTCGGACACCTCGATCTTCATCAAGGAATCTTCCAGCGCCTCGACGGAGCCGGAGGAATCGCCCTTGATGACGATGTTGAGCATGTCCACCTCGGACTTGGCGAACTGTTCCTTGAGGCTTTCGAGCGAAACGACCTTGCGACGCTTGGCCAGCTGGGCAGCACGTTCGGTGGCCTGACGCTTTTCGGCAATCTGACGGGCGGTGCGGTCGTCGGAGGCCACCAGGAAGAGGTCGCCTGCGGTCGGCACGGAGGTCAGACCCAGCACCTGCACAGGAGTGGACGGACCAGCTTCCTTCATGTGCTTTCCGTTCTCGTCAAGCATGGCGCGAACACGGCCATAGGAAGTGCCGGCCACGATAGCGTCGCCGATATGGAGGGTACCGGACTGCACCAGCACCGTGGCCACAGCGCCGCGACCCTTGTCGAGTCGGGCTTCGACGGTAGCACCGCGGGCGTCCATATCCGGATTGGCGCGCAGGTCGAGTTCCGCGTCGGCGGTGAGCAGCACCGCTTCGAGCAGCTTGTCGACGTTGGTACCCTGCTTCGCGGAGATATCGACGAACATGGTGTTGCCGCCGTACTCCTCCGGGACCAGACCGTATTCGGTGAGCTGTCCGCGGACCTTCTCCGGGTTCGCGCCCTGCTTATCGATCTTGTTGACGGCCACCACGATCGGCACATGCGCGGCCTGCGCATGGTTGATGGCTTCCACGGTCTGCGGCATCACACCGTCGTCGGCGGCGACCACGAGGATCGCGACGTCGGTGAGTTCGGCGCCACGGGCACGCATGGCGGTGAAGGCTTCGTGGCCCGGGGTGTCGAGGAACGTGATCTTGCGCGGTTCGCCCTCGAGGTTGACGGTCACCTGGTATGCGCCGATGCGCTGGGTGATGCCGCCGGCCTCGCCTTCGATGACGTTGGTGCGGCGGATGGTGTCCAGCAGTCGGGTCTTACCATGGTCGACATGGCCCATGACGGTAACGACCGGCGGACGCGGCTTCAGGTCCTCGTCCTCCTGCAGTTCCTCTTCATCAAGGTTGATGTCGAACTGCTGCAGCAGCTCCTTGTCCTCCTCTTCGGCGGACACGATCTTGATGTTCCAGCCGATCTCCTCGCCGAGGATCTGGAAGGTGGCCTCATCCAAGGACTGGGTGGCCGTGGCCATCTCGCCGAGATGGAACAGCACGGTGACCAGAGCCGCCGGATTGACGTTGATCTTCTCGGCCAAGTCGGCAAGGGACGCGCCCTGACGCAGACGGACTTCCTGTCCGTTGCCGGTCGGGATGCGCACGCCGCCGATGACCGGAGCCTTCATCTCCTGGAATTCATGACGCTTCGCCAGACGGTTCTTACGGGCCTTCGAGGACTTGCCTCCCTGGCGTCCGAACGCGCCGGCCGCGCCGCCACGTCCACGTCCGCCACGTGCCGGACCGTTGCTAGGGGCGCTGTTGCCGCCCTGGAATCCACCGCCGTTGCCGCCGAAACGGTTGCCGCCGGCAGGACGCTGACCGCCCTGACCCGGACGATGCTGTCCCCACTGTCCCGGCTTCGCGCCACCCTGACCCGGACGGCCGCCACGGAATCCGCCGCGCTGGCCCGGACGGCCGCCGCGACGTCCCTCGCCATTGTTGACGGTCGGACGGTTCATCGGATGCGGACGCGGGATATCACCCGGAGTCGGGGTGTGCATGCCCTGCTTGCGGCTGAACGGGTTGTTGCCCGGACGCGGTCCCGGAGCGTGCGGCTTCGCGCCGTTGGCGCCATTGCCGCCCTGCGGGGCGTTGCCACGCTGGGAACGAGGTCCCGGAACGGCCGAAGGACGACCGGACTGGTGGCGTTCTCCTCCCTGCGGACGCGGGGAGTTGCCATTGTTGCGATTGCCGTGCTGACGGGATTCGCCCGGACGCGGGGCGCGCTGGCCCGGCTTCGGCGCTTCGGACCTGGAACCGGGACGATGCGGTTTCGGCGCAACCGGAGCGGACGGTTTCGGCGTACCCGCCGCAGCGCCCGGACGCGGTGCGGAATGGGAAGCGGAATGGGAAGGCTGCGGAGCCGGCTTCCTGGCCGGCGCGGACTTCTTGGATTCGGATGCGTTGCCCTGTCCGTTGGATGCGAATGCGGCTTTCAGCCTACGTGCGACAGGGGGTTCAACGGTGGACGATGCGGACTTCACGAATTCGCCCATCGCCTCAAGTTTGTTCAAAACGGTTTTGCTATCGACGCCAAGTTGCTTGGCAAGTTCATATACGCGTGCTTTCGGCACTCAATTCTCCTATCCCGGGCCGCGCGCATACGGGCGCGACCGCTACTGATTCACGGCGAGCTTGTTCCTTCTCATCGTGCAACCATGTTCGTGATACCTCGTCTTTTCCCTGGGCGCAACGGCTTGGCCGACGCGCTTTGGACTGTCGAGTCCAGCATACTCAAGCCCGTGGATTGTACACCCACGGGCTTGTTGGTTGCTGGAAGTGTTGTTTATTCCGCGGTTTCGGCGTCGGAATGATCCGCCTGCTCCGTCATCTTCCTGGCATGCGCCTCGGCGGATTCGATGCCGATCTTCCAACCGGTCAGCTTGGCGGCGAGACGCGCGTTCTGTCCTTCCTTGCCGATGGCGAGGGACAGCTGGTCATCATGGATGAAGGCGATCGCGGTCTTGTTCTTCTCGCTGATCACCTGCACGCCGGTGGCGACCGCCGGGGACAGCGCCGCGGCAACGAATTTCGCCGGATCCGCGGACCAATCGACGATGTCGATCTTCTCGGGGCCGAGGTTCTCCATGACGGCGCGCACGCGAGCTCCACCGGGACCGATCAGAGCGCCCTTCGGATTGACGCCTTCGGTGTTGGCCCGGACGGCGATCTTAGTGCGGGCGCCGGCCTCACGCGCGATGGCCATGATCGAAACCGCGCCGGAGACCAGCTCCGGAACCTCACGTTCGAACAGGCGGCGGACCAGTTCCGGATGGGAGCGGGACACCACGATCTCCGGTCCCTTCAGGCCTCGCGCCACGTTCACCACGTACACGCGGATACGCTCGCCATGGCGGTAGCGTTCGCCCGGCACCTGCTCACGACGCGGCAGCAACGCCTCGACATCGCCGACCGCCACATGCACGTTGGACGTGTCCTTGACATCCTGCTGGACGATGCCGGTGATGAGCTTGCCCTTCTGTCCGGAGAACGCGCCGAACACCTTGTCATCCTCAGCCTTGCGGAACAGCTGGCTGATCACCTGACGTGCGGTCGCAGCGGCCAGACGGCCGAAATCATGCGGGGTGTCGTCATATTCCTCGCCCAAGGTCGGCGCGGGATGCGGATTGTCCTCAGTCGGTTCGCCAGGAATCTCGTCCTGGGCCCAGACGGTGAAGCTTCCGGCGCGCGGATCGAGTTCCACGCGGGCGTGCTTCGCGGCGTGAGGTGTTTTCAGATATGCCAGTCGCAATGCTTCCGAGAGTGCGGCATCCAGCGTCTCGGGATCGATTCCCTGCCCAGCGGCGAGCTGGTGCATTCCTGCCAGGTCCAGTTCCATACTTCCAAGACCTCCTGTATGAAGTTATTCCGAGCGCATGGCCCAATGGTCACAGTCGGATATTATTCTAATGATTCATGCAGACACGTGCCCCTTCCCCTCGTCCGGTTCTTTCCATTGCGAAACGCGTCTGCGCGACCCTCTGCGTCGGACTCGCGCTGTCATCGCTGACGGCCTGCTCCATGCCGCGGATCGCAGGCAAGGACGAGGCCGAACAGCAGCAGAGCCCCTGCGAAAAAGCGTATCTTGACGCCTCCGGAAACGACACCATCGCACTTGACCAACGGCAACCCATCATCCGCCGGCATTTCGCGGCGCATCAGGCAATCTCGTCATGGACGGATACCGCCGCATACTGCCCGTCCCGTTTCGCCGACGGCACATTGCGCAGCGCAAGGGCACGGCACATCGCACGCACGCTGGCCGACCGGCTGTCGATCGCCGTCGACCCGATCACGTTGTCCCGATTCGACGACATCGAATCGCTCGACGTCGATTCCGCGTCGCTTGATGCGATGGCCAAGGCCGAGGACAAGGCCGGATTCGCGATGACGCTGTTCGCCGCACGTTCCATCGGCCACGCGACCCTCGACATCGCGGACCGGCACAAGACGACGTCGCAACGGCTCGCCTCGTTCTCCGGCGACGCCGACGACCGCGGGAAAACGTACGACACGACCAGCCTGCTCGCCAATCCCGGCACGATTGTCGATCCGGCGACCGGCCTTTTGGCCCCCACCGACGCCACCATCGAAATGAACTGCGCGCGCGGCGAGATCGCCGCGATCGAGAAAAGCTCCAATGCCGCGGAATCGCAATCGACGAACGCAAGGGAGCAGTCCCTCGGCGTGCTTGCCGGGCTGATCGCGGACCGTGTCGAATTGGCGCTCGACTGGGGCTATCCGTCCTTCGACGGGGCGCTGTTCGAAGAGGACGCGCAATGAAAGGCAAAGAGGAACGCATCATGACGCATAACGTGACACGCCTGAAATTCCGCCATCCAAGCCCAATCGATTTGACAATCGCCGATGCTGTGGCAGAATAGTCAAGTTGCTTGTTTTCAGGCAACGAATGGATAAGTGTCCGAGCGGTCTAAGGAGCACGCCTCGAAAGCGTGTGAGGGCGAACCCCTCCGCGAGTTCGAATCTCGCCTTATCCGCAAGCAATAAAGGTTGGAACAATGGCGTTCCAGCCTTTTTTGTTTATCGCCTTGCGCATGATAGGACAATCGCGTGCCACGGGTAGTCGCGCCCTCACCCGTACACGCCTGCCTACGCGTCCCGTTCGTGCACGGAGGCGTTCACCCACTGGCTCTGCCGCACATCGCATCCGGAGAAGATGCCGATGTCAAGCATGCAGTCGCGGTAGTCACGGCCGTGGGCGATGGTGATGTAGTTGTCGTCGACCATGCGGTTATGCGTCGGGTCCAAACCAATCCAGCGCCCGTCATAGTAGACCTCCACCCATGCGTGCGTGGCGCCTTCGCCGCACAGCAGGCCCGCGATGTACCGCGCGGCGAGACCGACATGGCGGCAGACCGCCAGCATGACGTGCGCGTAGTCCTGGCATACGCCTTTGCGCTGTGCGAACGCCTCCTCGGCGGTGGTGCGGATGGTGGTGGATGCCGGCGTGTAGGCGAACGCACGGTACACTTCGTCCATCACCACTTTGGCCTGGTCGATGGGAGTGCTGTCGGACGGCAAGGTCCCGATACGCGCTTTGCATATGTCGATCAGCCGTTCGATGGCGGGTCCCGGCACCGTCAAGGCCGAATTGAACCGGTACAGCGGCTTGAATATCTCGGATTTGATATGCGCGTTGTCCACGAAGGCGATGCCCGTCACCGAATAATTGAACATGGTGTGTGGTTCGGGGATGAACCCGGTCATCACCACGGAATCGAAGGAATCGATGGTGGTTTCAAGTTCCGTTTCCGGTTCGAGCTTGACGGCCACGTCGATCACCTGCTGGCGCGGACCGGTCGCCGGAATGCAACGCAACTGAAAACGATGGTCGGTCACAGGCGAGCTGAACGAAAGTTTCATCTCATAATCGAACGCCAGTTTCTTCACATCGTCTCCTCAACGGTATCGCCGATTCCCCAGGAAATGTCAGATGCGCGCCGCATCCATATCCATGGTATTCAGCATGCCGAGATCCTTCAGGCCCTTTGTTGAAATGCGGCCATCGAAATCGTCAAGCAGCACGCCGAGCTTTTCGGCGAGCGCGCCATATCCTCGCTGCGGCAACTGCCCGACCAGCCAACGCAATCCTTCGGCGAAGCATTGCGGCACGGGCAGTCCCTGCAGGGGCATGAGGTATTTGGCCAGCTTGGTCAGCGGCGCCTTGAGCTCGTCCATACGGTATCCGAAGCGCGTGTACAGGTCGAGACGCTCTATATATTTGCCTACGAAGATGAAGGATTTCAATGTCGGATCAACCGGCGAATCCTCCACTCCTCCCCAGAATGCGAGCATGTTGTCCGCGATGTCGCGATGTTTGAAGATATCGGCATCCGCGCCGGTGCATTCCGACGCCTCCACAATGGAGCCCATGGCCAGCTCCACCTGCTGCAACGAACGTGAACCGAGTTCCGGACGGAGAATCACCGCGTTGTTGAACGCGTAGACGATGGCGCTGCGCACGGAATCCGGATTGCTCTCGTCATAAAGGAAACTGTGGATGAACGCGTCGAAGTCCTCGAAATCCTCCGGCAGGTCGAGCGCGCGTGCGAACGGTCGGAACGCGTCCACATCCGTATCCATTACGCGGTCGTAGAACGGGAAGAACTGGCTCAACGTGGTGAACACGCGTTCCGTGTACCGGCCAAGCCAGAACAGGTTGTCCGCCTTGGAGGCCGTGACGAGCGCCAACGAATGCTTGCGCGATTGCTCAAGCACGTGCACGCTTTCCGAGCCCGGAGCGCAATCGTGCTCCACTCCGGAATCCTTGGCCAGCACCCACGTGTCCTTGAAGCCGCCGCCCTGCGACGAGTTGACGATCATCTGGCCCGGCACCGATGAATAACGCGTCAGTCCCGAATACCACACATGCGTGTTCTTGCCGGTCACCACGAATGTGCGGAGGTCGCATTTGCGCGGCTCCAGCTCGCCGGTCTCGGGATTGGCCACGTCGATGTCCCTGAATTGGATGACCTCCTGCGCTATGAACCGCCGGGGGTTCGGCCTTGATGCGGTCGGCGAGCTCCTCGCGTTGCCGGGCATCGAGCGACGATACGAAGACCACGCCGTAGCCACCCGCCTCGGCGACGTCCTTGATGACGAGTTCGCCGAGCCGATCGAGCACCTCTCTGCGATCCTGTTCGAACATCGGCATGTAGGTCGGCGCGTTGTGCAGGATCGGCTCCTCGTCGAGATAATACCGGATCATGTCCGGCACGAAATAGTAGATGGCCTTGTCGTCCGCCGCCCCGTTGCCCGGAGCGTTGACGATCGCCACATTGCCGGATCGGTAGGCGGACAGTATTCCCGGCACGCCGATCACGGAATCCGGATTGAACGCGAACGGGTCGAGGTATTCGTCGGACAGTCTGCGGTAGACCACGCCGACACGATGCCGTTTGCCCGAATAATCAAGGAAGTACAGCTTGTTGTCCACCACTTCCAGGTCTTCGGGGAACGCCAGCGCGGCACCCGTCTTCTCCGCCAGGTACGCATGCTCGAAGAACGCCGAATTGTATCGGCCCGGCGTCAGTACGACGGCGATGCCGTCGGTGGAGACGAAATCCATGGATTTGCGCAGCAGACGCGGATAATCGCGATTGTCGCGCACATGCACGTTGCGGAACAGGCTCGGCGTGATCCTGCGTTCGATGTCACGTGCGAACAGCGGGTAGCTGGCGCCCGACGGGATGCGCAGGTTGTCCTCCAGCACCCACCATCGTCCGTCCTGTCCCTGCACCAGATCCTCTCCGGCGATGTGGGCGAATATGCCGCCGGGAGGCATCACGCCGTTGACCTGCGGAAAATATCCGGAGGACGTGTACACGTATTCCTCCGGCACGACGCCGTCCTTGATGGCCCGCTTGTCGGAATAGATGTCTCGAAGATAGGCGTTCAACGCGTCGACGCGCTGCTTCAAGCCGGCTTCCATCCCATCGAATTCGTCCGATTCGATGATGCGGGGAATCGGATCGTACGGGAACAGCCGGTCATGGTATGTGCCGTTCTGGTAGATGCCGAAGCGTACTCCGTTACGGCTCAGCTCGCGGTTGATGGCTTCCCTGCGCCCCACCAATTCCGTGGCCAGCTTACGTGCGGCGGATTCGATCATCGTTCCACGCTCCTCTTCCCCCGTGCCTGCGCGGCGCATGCATGCCGTCGCGGCTCTCGCTGTGATAGAAGAGAACGTATAGGCCCACGGTTACCGGAAAGCGCAACGCATTGTTACGGCAATGTCTCGGTTATGGATTTGTTCGTTCGCCGTAACCCCATCGTGACATATCCCGCCGCATATCCCGTCACACGTACCAATCACAGCGTGCGTTTGGCGCGAATCGCCTCCGCCCGCACGGCGAGCTGGTCGTCGGCCGGATATTCGATATGTTCCAGAGTCAGCCCCTGCGGCGCGATCGGGCCTGTGGAACCTTCCCGCAATGGTGTGGCCATCTTTCCCGCGAACCAATCGAGCGAACGCTTGCCGATGCCGACCTGCACGCAGCCGTTGACGAGCGACCTGACCATATTGCGCGCAAAGGCGTCCGCGACGATCGTGAAGCAGACAAGTTCCGATTCCGCCGCCGGCGTGCGGTAGCGCTCCCCCATCGTCATGCCGTCATCGATCAGAGGACGCTGGGGAATGCGGCGCCAATACGCGGTCTTCACCTCGCGTATGGTGGTGCCTCCCGGATTGGGGGTTGCGAACGAGCCGAAATCGTGCAGGCCGATTGTCACCGCCGCGGCCTCGTTCATGGCTTCGATGTTGAGCTCGTTGTCGACGTGCAGGACGAAGTTCCTGGTACGAGGGTCAACTTCGTTGTTGCTGTCGGCGATGCGATACACATACGTGCGTTCCAGCGCAGAGAAACGCGCGTCGAATCCGTCGGGGGCTTCGGAAATGGCATGTATCGAGATGTCGTCCGGCAGCATGCGACGCAGCCGTCGGGTCAGCGCGGTGATGGGCGGCACATCCATATGCCCGACGCAGCGCGCCAGCACGTCCTCGTCGACGTCGAGATGGCATACCTGATGCGATGCGTGCACGCCCGTGTCGGTCCGACCGGCCACGGTCAGACGCAGCGGCTCGTCAGTATCATTCTCCGGCACGCGGAGCACGGTGTGCAGCGTTCGTTCGATCTCCCCCTGCACGGTGCGTATTTCGGGTTGTTTCGCCCATCCATAGAAATGGGTGCCGTCGTATGCCAAGTCGATGCGTAATCTCACGGCATCGAGCATAGCAAACGGCTGTCATAGCGGTACGTATACGAAAAGCGCATACAAAAAGGCCAGGGACCTTTCGATCCCCGGCCTTCAATCAGCCAGAATAGTGACTCACTCGGCCTTTTCGGCAGTGGTCTCCTCGGCGGCGGCTTCCGGAGCCTCAGCAGCCGGCGCTTCAGCGGCCGGAGCTTCTGCAGCGGCGACCTTGGTCGCGGCTTCGGCTTCCTTCACCACGGCCTGCTTCGGGCTCACCGGCTCGGTGACGAGCTCGATGATGGCTGCCGGAGCGGCATCGCCGCGACGCGGAGCGATCTTGACGATGCGGGTGTAGCCGCCTTCGCGCTGCTCCATCTGCTCGGCGATCTCGGTGAACAGCTTGTGCACGACGGACTTGTTGCGGATGACGCGCATCACGCGACGACGGTTGTGCAGATCACCACGCTTGGCGAGCGTGATCAGACGCTCGGCCAGCGGACGAAGACGCTTGGCCTTCGGCAGGGTGGTGGTGATACGGCCGTTCTGGAACAGGCTGGTGGCCATGTTCGCGAGCATAAGACGCTCATGAGCCGGGCTGGAGGCCAGACGCGGACCCTTCTTTGGTGTAGGCATTGTTTCTCCTTGAAAGCCCCGTCGGATTCAGGTGGGCAATCGCCCGAACATCCGAATCCAACGAAGCGGTTAGGTCAAAAGTGGCGAATCACTCGTCTTCCGGCGAGAAGAAGGTGCCACCTTCGAGGTTGTTGGTATCGAAGTTGCCCAACGGGGAAGCCTTGAGGGCGAGACCCAGAGACTGGAGCTTCTCCTTGACTTCGTCGATGGACTTCATACCGAAATTGCGGATGTCGAGCAGATCCTGCTCGGTGTGGGCGACCAGCTCACCGATCGTGTGGATGCCTTCGCGCTTCAGGCAGTTGTAGCTGCGCTGGGTGAGGTTCAGATCCTCGATCGGAATGTTCATCTCCGGGTTGGTTTCCTCTGCTACCGGAGCAGGGCCAACCTCGACGCCTTCCGCCTGGGTGTTGAGCTCACGGCACAGACCGAAGAGCTCCACCAAGGTGGATCCTGCGGATGCGACCGCATCGCGCGGGGAGATTGCCGGCTTGGTCTCCACGTCCAGGATGAGCTTGTCGAAGTCAGTGCGCTGTTCGACGCGCGTGGCTTCCACACGATAGCTCACCTTGAGCACCGGGGAGTAAATCGAGTCGACCGGAATACGGCCGATCTCGGCATTATCCTGCTTGTTCATCTGGGCGGGCACATAACCGCGGCCACGTTCGACGGTGAACTCGATCTCGAGCTCGCCATCCTCCGCGAGGGTTGCGATATGCATGTCCGGATTGGCGATGGTGACGCCGGCCGGCGGGGTGATATCACCCGCGGTGGCCTCGCCCTTGCCGCTCTTGCGCAGATACATGACAACCGGCTCATCGTATTCGCTGGTGAGCACGATGCCCTTGATGTTCAGCAGGATCTCGGTAACGTCCTCTTCAACACCCGGCAGAGTGGTGAACTCATGCGGGACGCCGGAGATACGCACCGAAGTCACAGCCGCTCCCGGAATGGAGCTCAGGAGGGTGCGGCGCAGCGAGTTGCCAAGCGTATAGCCGAAACCAGGCTCAAGAGGCTCGATGGTGAAGCGGGAACGCTGAGGGTTGAGAGATTCCTCGGTAAGTGTCGGACGCTGTGCGATAAGCACTGTGGTTATCCTTTCAGCTTCAGGCCGGTGGTGCACTCACCGGCCATAAGCGGCGTTGGATTGATGATTTCTTCTAGTGCTCAGACGCGACGGCGCTTCGGAGGACGAACGCCGTTGTGTGCCTGCGGGGTGACGTCGGTGATGGAACCGACTTCGAGTCCGGCGGACTGCAGGGAACGGATAGCGGTCTCACGACCGGAACCCGGGCCCTTCACGAACACGTCGACCTTCTTGAGACCGTGCTCCATAGCCTTGCGGGCTGCGGATTCAGCGGCCATGCCAGCGGCGTACGGCGTGGACTTACGGGAGCCCTTGAAACCGACATCGCCACCGGACGCCCAGGACACGACAGCGCCGGACGGGTCGGTGATCGAAATAATGGTGTTGTTGAAAGTGGACTTGATGTGCGCCTGCCCAACCGGGACCGACTTGCGGTCGCGGCGACGCGGCTTGCGCGCGGCTTGCTTTTGAGCTGCCATTGACCCTCGTTTCCTAATAACGAATTTGCTTTGATGTCCAGACGATGGAACTCACGTCCCGTGGCCCGGACTGCCAACCACCGATTACTTGGTGGCCTTCTTCTTTCCGGCGACCGTGCGCTTCGGGCCCTTGCGGGTACGAGCATTGGTCTTGGTGCGCTGACCGCGCACAGGAAGTCCCTTACGGTGACGCTGGCCTTGATAGCAGTTGATCTGAATCTTACGACGGATGTCCGCATCGATTTCACGACGCAGATCGCCCTCGATCTTGTAATTGCCTTCGAGGTAATCACGCAGCGTGATCAGCTGCTCATCCGTCAGATCCTTGACGCGAGTATCCGGGTTGATACCGGTCGCGGCAAGCGTTTCCTTAGCGCGAGTGCGACCCACACCAAAGATGTAGGTGAGGGCGATCTCGATGCGCTTCTCATTGGGGATGTCGACTCCGGCAAGACGTGCCATTGCGATTCCTTCTGTTTTCCGCAGGTCTTGCACCGAGTCGTCCGGTTTCCCGGCCCGGGCCTGCGTACCCGGGGTTCATCTCGTTCTCACGAGCTGTGACTCAGCGCCTGTACTTTATTTGTGCCGCTGGATCTGCTCTCAGCCCTGACGCTGCTTGTGGCGCGGGTTGACGCAGATCACCATGACGCGGCCGTGACGACGGATCACGCGGCAGTTCTCGCAGATCCTCTTCACACTAGGGCTGACCTTCATGGTTTTCCTTTGCTTGTGTACCTTACTTGTAACGGTACGTAATACGGCCGCGGTTCAGATCGTATGGGCTCATTTCCAACACAACACGATCCTGCGGCAGAATGCGGATGTAGTTCTTCCTCATCTTGCCCGAGATGGTTGCGAGCACGATATGCTTGTTCTCGAGTTCGACACGAAACATCGCGTTCGGCAGTGCCTCCACCACCTGTCCTTCGACTTCAATCACACCGTCTTTAGCCATGAGCCTCGTTCCGTTCTTTGGCGATTACTACGCGTGCCCGAAGACACGCCAACTTGTAAGAGTACACGAAAGCGGGAACCAGGACACGTTCGGCGTGTCGCGATTCCCGCTTTCGTTGAAAATATGTTATTCTGCTTGTTTTTGCTTTCAGCCAAGCTCGGCCACGATGGTGGCCTGGATCTCGTCCACAGCGCCGACACCGTCGAAGGTCTTGAGCAGTCCGCGCTGACGATAGATGTCCAGCAGCGGCGCAGTTTCCTTGGCGTACACGTCAAGACGCTTGGCGATGGCCTCCGGAGTATCGTCGGAGCGGCCTTCGATCTCAGCACGCTTCTTCATGCGCTCCATAAGCACGTCATGGTCCGCATCAAGGGCGACCACTGCGTCGAGCGGGGTTCCCAGCTCGTCCAGAATGGCGTCCAGAGCTTCCACCTGGGAGGCATTGCGCGGATATCCATCAAGGATCCAGCCGTTCTTGGCATCGTCCATGGCCAGACGGTCCTTGACGATCTTGTTGGTGAGCTCGTCCGGAACGAGTTCGCCCTTGTCGATGTACTTGAGCGCCTCAACGCCCAGCTCGGTCTTGTTCTTGATGTTGTAACGGAAGATGTCTCCCGTGGAGATGGCAGGAATCCCGTAATGCTTGCTCAGCAGGGCGGCCTGAGTACCCTTGCCAACGCCTTGCGGTCCCATGATCAGCAGTCGCATGTTGTTTCTCTCCGTTTCGCTTGGTCCGTGAAGGACATTCGGATAATCGGTTGGTTACAAAAAATCGTGATACCGCCCCATTGCCGGGACGGTATCACGATCAAGTGGTTACTTGCCTTCCTTGTGGTCGGTGTCCTCGAACAGGAAACCGGCGTACTGGAACTGTTCGGTCTGGGCCTTGGCCTGACGCAGGGTGTCGAGGCCGACGCCTGCGATGATCAGGATGGTGGTGCCACCGAACGGCAGCTTGGTGTTCAGGTTCAGAGCCATGATGAGCACCGTCGGGATGAGGGCCACGAACAACAGGTAGACCGCACCGACCGTGTTCAGACGGTTCATCACATAGCTCAAGTAGTTGCTGGTGGCACTACCGGCACGAATGCCCGGAATGAATCCACCGTACTGCTTCATGTTGTCGGCGGTCTCATCTGGGTTGAAGGTGATCTCGGTGTAGAAGAAGCAGAAGAACACGATCATCAACGCGTACAGGACGATGTACCACACGGATGTGGTGTTGGCCAGATTGCTGTTGATCCACTTGACCCAGGACTGGTCGGAATTGCCGAACTGCGCGATCAGAGTCGGCACAGCCAGAATGGAGGATGCGAAGATAGGCGGGATGACGCCGCTCATGTTGATCTTCAGCGGCAGGTAGGTGGAGGAGCCGCCATACATCTTGCGGCCGATCATACGGCGGGTGTACTGCACCGGGATACGACGCTGGGACAGCTCGACGTAGATGACGAGGATCATGATGACCAGAAGCACGCCGACGACCGCGGCGAACTTGCCCCAATTGCCGTCGGTGCCGTTGGTGCCCCAACCGATCTCCCACAACTGCGGGAGGAAGCCGGAGCAGATGGACATGAAGATAAGGATGGACATACCCTGGCCAAGTCCCTTATCGGTGATCAATTCGGCCATCCACATGATAAGGCCGGTGCCGCCGGTCATGATCAGCACCATGACGATAAGGTTCCAGACGGAGCCGTCAGGGACGACCTGGGAGCACTGGTAGTTGAACAGCGCGCCGGAACGTGCGGTCACCAGAATGGTGGTGGACTGCAGCACGGCAAGGCCGATGGTCAGATAACGGGTGTACTGGGTCAGCTTGGCCTCGCCCGACTGTCCTTCCTTGTGCAGCATCTCAAAACGCGGGATGACCACACGGAGCAGCTGGATGACGATGGACGCGGTGATGTACGGCATGACGCCCAGCGCGAAGATCGACAGCTGCAGCATTGCGTCACCGGAGAAGAGGTTCACCAAGCCAATGAAGTTCTCGGAGGTGTTGTTCATCTTGCCGACGCACTGCTGGACGACGGTATAGTCGACGCCAGGGGTCGGAATGAACGAACCGATACGATAAATGATGATGATGCCAAGAGTGAAGAGGATCTTGTTCCTCAACTCCTTGGTCTTCAAGACCTGGATTAACGTCCTCACCTGGGATTCCTTCCATCGTCGTGCGCACCTGCGCACACGTGCAAAAACAGACTCTAAAAGCCGAGTTTAGCGTATGGCGTCTACCGATACGCCCTATTTCTCCAGTATTTGTCCGATTTTGCATTCTTCACGCGGTTTTCCTCCGCGTGGATTCTCTATTAAGAAAACGAATGAGGCTCCCTCGCATAAGCGGGGAAGCCTCATTTGTTTTCGAGCTTTAGTCAGCTACGTTTCCTGGAATCAGTCCTCGGAAACGGAACCACCAGCAGCTTCGATCTTGGACTTGGCGGAAGCGGAAGCCTTGACACCCTTGATGGTGTAGGCGGCCGAAACCTCGCCGTCGCCCAGGACCTTGACCGGGTAGCCACCGCGGACGGCGCCCTTGGCGACCAAATCGGCCACGGTGATCTCTCCACCCTGCGGGAACAGTTCCGCGAGGGAGGCCACGTTGACGACCTGGTATTCCTTCTTGAACGGGCTCTTGAAGCCACGCAGCTTCGGAAGGCGCATGTACAGCGGCAGCTGGCCACCTTCGAAGCCCGGGCGGACCTGGTAACGCTTCTTGGTGCCCTTGTCGCCACGGCCCGAGGTCTTACCCTTGGAGCCTTCACCACGACCGACGCGAATGCGGTCCTTCTTGGCGCCCGGAGCCGGCTTCAGGTCATGCATCTGCAGAATGTCTGCCATAATCAGTCAGCCTCCTCAACGGTGATCAGGTGACGGAGGACCTGCAGCTGGCCACGAAGGGCCGGGGTGTCCTCACGAGTCACGGTCTTGCCGATCTTATTCAGGCCCAGAGTCTGAGCCGCAGCGCGCTGCTTCGGAGTGGAATTCACCAGACCGTGGTGCAGCTTGATGTTCAGGTTAGTCATCACTCACCGTCCTTCTGAGCAGCCTTGGCCTGAGCCTCTTCACGAGCCTTGCGGGCCTCGGCGATGCCTTCAGCACGAGCACGCAGCAGCGCGTCCGGAGCCACCTCTTCAAGGGACATGCCACGACGTGCGGCGATCTCCTCCGGCTCTTCGAGCTTCTTGAGAGCGTCGACGGTAGCGCGCACCACGTTGACGGCGGTGGCGGAGCCCATCGACTTGGTCAGGACGTCGGTGATGCCAGCGCATTCCATGACGGCGCGGACCGCACCGCCGGCGATAACGCCGGTGCCCGGAGCGGCCGGACGCAGCAGCACGGTGCCAGCGGCGTCATGACCAATCACCGGATGGGTGACGGTACCCTTGATGCGCGGCACGGTGAACATGTGCTTCTTGGCATCCAGCTGGCCCTTGGCGATTGCGGCCGGGACCTCACGGGACTTGCCGTAGCCGACACCAACAGTGCCCTTGCCGTCGCCGACCACCACGAGGGCGGCGAAGCTGAACGTACGGCCACCCTTATGGGTCTTGGACACACGGTTGATGGTCACCACGCGGTCGAGCATCTCGTTCTCGTGAGAATCCTCACGACGGTTGCGACGCTCGCCACGGCGACCCTCACCGCGCTGGCCACGACGGGACTTGCGGTCCTCGTTGTTGGACTCAGCGGCAGCCTGAGTGTTCTGAGTTTCTTCAGCCACTTGGGTTTCCTTTTCGTTGTCGCTCACAGTGCCAGACCTCCCTCGCGGGCGCCTTCAGCGACAGCTGCGACGCGGCCATGATACTTGTTGCCGCCACGATCGAACACGACCGCGGTGATGCCTGCGTCCTGAGCCTTCTTGGCAATCAGTTCGCCGACCTTCTTTGCGGCTTCGGTCTTGGTGCCCTCGAAACCAGCGAAATCGCTGGTCAGAGTGGATTCGCTCACCAGGGTGACGCCCTTGGTGTCGTCGATAATCTGGGCAACCATGTGACGGTTGGAGCGGGTGACCACCAGACGCGGAAGCTCCGGGGTGCCGCTGATGTGCTTGCGCAGACGAGCGTGGCGGCGCTTAAGCGCGACCTTCTTGCCCTTACCGAGAATCTGGACGCTCATTACTTACCAGCCTTTCCAGCCTTGCGCAGAATGTGCTCATCCGCGTACTTGATGCCCTTGCCCTTATAGGGTTCCGGAGCGCGAAGCTTGCGGATGTTGGCGGCGCACTGGCCAACAGCCTGCTTGTCGATGCCCTTGACGATCACCTGGTTCGGGTTCGGCAGCTCGAATTCGATGCCTGCCGGAGGCTCGACGGTGATGGTGTGGGAATAGCCGAGGGAGAACTCGATGCCCTTGCCCTTCATCTGGGCGCGGTAACCGGTACCGACGATCTCCAGAGTCTTGGCGTAGCCTTCGTGCACGCCCTTGACCATGCCTGCCACGATGGAACGGGCCAGGCCGTGCTTGGCCCTGGTCGGACGCAGGTCATCGGCCGGGGTGAGGACGACTTCATTGCCCTCGACCACAGCGGTGATGCCCTCAGGAATCTCATAGGAATCAGTGCCCTTGACACCCTTTGCGGTGAAGGACTGACCGTCGATCTTGACTTCCACGCCAGCCGGAATGGTGACGGGGAGCTTACCAATATGCGATGCCATGTTTCAGCTCTCCTTTCTCACCAAACGAAAGCGACGATCTCGCCGCCGATGCCTCGATCGAGGCATTCCTTCTGGGTCAGCAGTCCCGAGCTAGTCGAGATGATTGCGATGCCAAGACCACCGAGCGGCATCGGCAGAGCATCGGACTTTGCGTAGCGACGCAGGCCCGGCTTGGAGATGCGCTTGATGCCCTGGATGGAACGCTCGCCGTTCGGGCCGTACTTGAGGGTGACCTCAAGAGTCTGGCCGACCTTGGCTTCCTTGGCGGTGAAGTCCTTGATGTAGCCTTCACGCTTCAGAATCTCGGCGATGTTCGCCTTGAACTTGGAGTACGGCATATCCACGGTCTCGTGCTTTGCCGCGCTCGCATTACGCAGACGCGTAAGCATGTCTGCGATCGGATCTGTCATTGTCATTTGGGCTAACGCCCTTTCTCGCCATGGTTTCCGCCGCCCTCACGCCTTATTGGCGATCGGGCCGCGGACCTTCAGCGTCGATATTTACCAACTGGACTTCGTAACGCCGGGCAGCTCGCCGCGGTGGGCCTTCTCACGAAGGCAGATGCGGCAGAGGCCGAACTTGCGGTAGACGGAGTGGGGACGACCGCAGACCTGGCAACGCGTGTAAGCGCGCACCTTGAACTTCGGCTTAGCGGCCGCCTTGTTCTTAAGAGCGGTTTTTGCCATATCAGTTCTCCTTGAAGGGGAAGCCGAGGTGCTTCAGCAGCACGCTTGCTTCCTTGTCGTCCTTGGTGCTGGTCACCACAGTGATGTCCATACCGCGCTGGTGATCGATCGAATCCGGATCGATCTCGTGGAACATGGACTGCTCAGTGAGGCCAAAGTTGTAGTTGCCCTGACCATCGAACTGCTTGCCGTTGATGCCGCGGAAATCGCGGATACGCGGCAGAGCCATGGTCAGCAGACGGTCCAGGAACTCCCACATACGATCGCCGCGCAGGGTGACGTATGCGCCGATGGCCTGGCCTTCACGCAGATGGAACTGTGCGACGGACTTCTTGGCCTTGGTGATCTTCGGCTTCTGGCCGGTGATCAGGGTGAGGTCCTTGACCGCGCCTTCGATGAGCTTGGAGTCGCGAGCAGCGGCACCGACGCCCATGGAAACGACGACCTTCTGAACGCGAGCGACCTGCATCGGGTTGGAGTAGTGGAATTCCTTCTCCAGCTCCGGCACGATCTGCTCGTTGTACTTCTGCTTCAAGCGCGGAGTTGCCGGCGCTTCGACAGTGGTATCGGTCATGCCAGCTCCTTTCCGGACTTCTTGGCGACACGCACGCGCACGGTCTTCACCTTGCCGTCACGGGCCTCTTCCTTTTCGACGATGCGCACGCGGGTCGGCTGCTTAGTCTCCGGATCGATGACCATCACGTTGGAGCGATGGATCGGAGCCTCAACAGCCACGATGCCGGCCTGCTGGCCCTGCTGCGTGGCGCGGACGTGCTTCTTGACGATCTGCACGCCCTCGACGATCAGACGATCGTCCTTGAGCACCTTCTTGACGGTGCCTTCCTTGCCGCGGTCCTTGCCGCGGATGACCTTGACCAGGTCGCCGCTCTTGATCTTGGCTGCCATGTCAGATCACCTCCGGGGCGAGGGACACGATCTTCATGAAGCGCTTGTCACGCAGTTCACGACCGACCGGTCCGAAAATACGAGTGCCCTTCGGGTCACGGCCGGAGCCGAGAATGACGGCGGCGTTCTCGTCGAACTTGATGTAGGAGCCGTCAACACGACGGTGCTCCTTGACAGTGCGGACGACGACAGCCTTGACGACGTCGCCCTTCTTGACCGACCCGCCAGGGATGGCGTCCTTGACGGAGGCGACGATCACGTCACCGATGCCGGCATAGCGTCGCTTCGATCCGCCGAGCACTCGGATGGCGAGGAGTTCCTTCGCACCCGTGTTGTCGGCGACATGAAGCCGCGTTTCCTGCTGAATCATTGATTCTCCTTAGCCGAGCTGGTTCTCCCCAAGCACCCCGCCTGCCTGCTGGAAGCAGGCGGGGTGACTCACGGAGCCTTGCCGAACTTATTTACTTAGCGCGCTCGATGATGGTATCGAGACGCCAACGCTTGGTCTTGCTCAGGGGCCGAGTCTCCATAATACTCACGAGGTCGCCAACGTGCGCCTCGTTGTGTTCATCATGGACCTTGACCGTACGAGTGGAGCGCACAACCTTGCCGTAAAGCGGGTGGGTCGAACGCTGCTCGAGCTCGACGGAAATCGTCTTGTCCATCTTATCGGACACGACGTAACCGCGACGAACCTTGCGGAAGTTACGCTCTTCAGCCATTACTTCTCCTCAGCTTTCGTTTCGGTCGCCTCGGGGGCCTGGCTGATGCCGAGCTCACGCTCGCGCAGGACGGTGTACATCCTGGCGATGTCGTGCTTGACCGCCTTGAGGCGGGCGGTGTTTTCGAGCTGACCGGTCGCGGACTGGAAGCGCAGGTTGAACAGCTCTTCCTTGGACTTCTTGAGGAAGCCCTCGATCTCCTCGTTGGTCTTCTCGTTGAGATTCTTCATGGTGTAGTCTGCAGTTCCGACTGCCATCAGATGTCACCGCCTTCACGAGCAATAACACGGCACTTCATGGGGAGTTTGTCGATTGCGCGGCGCAGAGCCTCACGAGCGACATCCTCGGACACGCCACCGATCTCGAACATGACGCGACCAGGGTGGACGTTGGCGATCCAGAATTCCGGAGTACCCTTACCGGAACCCATTCGGGTGCCGAGCGGCTTCTTGGTCAGCGGACGATCCGGGAAGATCGTGATCCACACGCGGCCACCACGCTTGATGTAGCGGGTCATGGCGATACGAGCGGCCTCAATCTGACGGTTGGTCACATAAGCCGGAGCCAGAGCCTGGATACCGAAATCGCCGAAAGCGATCTCGTTGCCGCCCTTGGACATGCCACGGCGGACCGGACGGTGCTGCTTACGATACTTGGTTCTCTTTGGGATAAGCATTTCTCAGCTCACTCCTTCGTTTCCGTTGCGGCAGGTGCCTCGGCGGCGGCCGGAGCCTCCGCTGCAGCGTTCTGCTGCGGAGCAGCGTTGCGCTGGCCACGACGCGGACGACGATCGCCGCGACGGCCCTGGCGGTTGTTGCTCTGCTGTGCCTGCTGCTCTTCGAACTCACGCTCGGTCATATCGCCCTTGTAGATCCAGACCTTCACGCCGATGCGGCCGTAAGTGGTCTTGGCCTCGAAGAAGCCGTAATCAATGAGGGCGCGCAGGGTCTGCAGCGGAACGCGACCCTCGCGATAGAACTCGGAACGGCTCATCTCGGCGCCGCCAAGACGACCGGAGAGCTTGATACGGATGCCCTTGGCGCCTGCGCGCATGGCATCCTGCTGGGCCTTGCGCATCGCGCGACGGAAGGTCACGCGGTTGGTCAGCTGCTCAGCGATGCCCTGGGCGACGAGCTGGGCGTCCAGTGCGGCATTCTTCACTTCGAAGATGTTGAGCTGGACCTGCTTGCCGGTGAGCTTCTCGAGCTTCGCGCGGACGCGCTCAGCCTCGGCTCCACGGCGGCCGATGACGATGCCCGGACGAGCGGTGTGGATGTCCACACGCACGCGGTCGCGGGTACGCTCGATGACGATGCGGGACACGCCCGCACGCTCGAGATCCTTGCTCATGGCCTTGCGGATGGCGTCATCTTCGAGGACGAAGTCGCGGTAGCGTTCGCCGACCTTGTTGGAATCGGAGAACCACTTGGAACGATGGTTCTCAGTGATTCCCAGGCGGTAGCCAAACGGATTGATCTTCTGACCCATCTTTAGCGGTTTCCTTCCTTGTTAGCGACAACGACCGTGATGTGGCTGGTGCGCTTGTTGATACGAGCGGCACGGCCCTGTGCACGAGCGCGGAAACGCTTCAGCGTCACGCCTTCGTCCACATAGGTCTCCTTCACGACCAGGTCGTTCTCGCGGAACGGCTCGCCGGCCTTGTCGGCCTTCACGCGGGCGTTCGCGATGGCGCTCTCCAGGACCTTGCGCACCGGAAGGGATGCGTCCTGCGGAGCGAACTTCAGAATGGTGATGGCTTCGGTCGCCTTCTTGCCTCGGATGAGGTCGACCATACGGCGAGCCTTGCGCGGCGTCACGCGGACGTGACGAGCGATTGCTTTAGCTTCCATGTGTCCTTACTCTCCTTTAGCGGCGTGCCTTCTTGTCGTCCTTCACATGACCCTTGAAGGTCTTGGTCGGGGCGAACTCACCGAGCTTGTGGCCAACCATGGATTCGGTGACGAACACCGGAACATGCTTGCGGCCATCGTGAACGGCGAAGGTGTGTCCGATGAAATCAGGGGTGATCATCGAACGGCGGGACCACGTCTTGATGACGTTGTGCGTGCCCTTCTCGTTCTGCTCGTCGACTTTCTTCTGCAGGTGGGCGTCGACGAAGGGGCCCTTCTTGATGCTACGAGTCATCTACTCGACACTCCCTTACTTACGGTTCTTACCATTCGGGCGACGACGAACAATCATCTTGTTCGAAGCCTTCTTCGGACGGCGGGTACGAACCTCGCCCTTGCCCCACGGAGAAACCGGCGGCTTGCCACCGCGGGTACGACCGCCGTGCGGGTGATCGACAGGGTTCATGGACTCACCACGGGTGATCGGGCGCTTGCCCATCCAACGAGCGCGGCCTGCCTTGCCGAGCTGGATGTTGGCGTGATCGGAGTTGCCGACCTCACCAACGGTCGCGCGGCAGCGAGCGTCCACGTTGCGGATTTCGCCGGACGGCATACGCAGCTGGGCGTAAGCGCCATCCTTGGCGACGAGCTGCACGGCGGCACCGGCGGAGCGGGCGATCTTGGCGCCACCCAGCGGGCGGAGCTCAATCGCGTGCACCACGGTACCGGTCGGGATGTTGCGCAGCGGCAGGTTGTTGCCCGGCTTGATATCGGCCTGGGCGCCGGTCTCGATGACGTCGCCCTGCTTGATGCCTTCCGGAGCGATGATGTAGCGCTTCTCGCCGTCTGCGTAGTGCAGCAGCGCGATGCGGGCGGAACGGTTCGGGTCGTACTCGATGTGAGCGACCTTTGCCGGCACGCCGTCCTTGTCCCAACGCTTGAAGTCGATGAGACGGTACTGGCGCTTGTGACCGCCGCCGCGATGGCGGGAGGTCATACGGCCGTAGGAGTTACGACCGCCAGTCTTGCTGAGCTTGCGAACCAGCGACTTCTCAGGCGTGGAGCGCGTGATCTCGGAGAAGTCCGAGACGGACGCGTTACGGCGGCCTGCAGTCGTCGGCTTATAAACGCGGATAGCCATAATCTAGTTCTTCCTTTAACTTTTCTCGGCTAGCCTTCAGTTACCGAAGATGTCGATCGTCTGGCCCTCGGCGACGGTCACGATGGCGCGCTTCTGATTGACGCGCTGGCCGAAACCGTTGCGGGTGCGCTGACGCTTGCCGGCGCGGTTGAGGGTGTTGACGTTCGTCACCTTGACATTGAAGATCTCTTCGATTGCCTGCTTGATCTGAACCTTGTTCGCGTTCGGGGCCACCACGAAGGTGTACTGACCGCGATCGGACAGAGCGTAGCTCTTCTCAGAAACGACAGGCTTGAGGATGATGTCGTGTGCGGGCTTGTGAATAGCGACCATGAAAATCAGGCCTCCTTTGCAGCCGGCTCGGTCTTCGCGGCAACGAAGGCGTCGAAGCCTTCCTTGGAGAAGACCACGTACTGAGCGGTGACCACGTCGTACGTGTTGAGCTGATCGGCGAAGATCGGGTGAACGGTCGGGATGTTACGAACGGAAAGCCATTCGTTCACATTCTCGCGAGAGAGCACCACGGTGGTGAACTTATTCTCGGTCACCGGGGTAAGCGCGGCGATTGCGGTCTTGGTGGACGGGGCTTCGGACACACCGAAGTCCACAACGGCCACATGACCGGCATTGGCGCGATCGGAAAGCACGTACTTGAGAGCAGCGGCCTTCATCTTCTTCGGGGTGCGCTGGGAGTAGTCGCGCGGCTGCGGACCGAACACGGTGCCGCCGTGGTACCACTGCGGTGCACGGATGGAGCCCTGACGAGCACGACCAGTGCCCTTCTGCTTCCACGGCTTGCGGCCACCGCCGGAAACCATGCCACGGGTCTTGGTGGCGTGGGTGCCCTGGCGAGCAGCGGCGAGCTGGGCGATGACGACCTGGTGAATCAGCGGGATGCGGGACTGGACTTCCTCGGCGGAGAAGCCGAAGATCTCAGCCGGAGCATCGACGGTGCCGGTGGCCTTGCCCTGGTTATCGGTGACGTTCAGAGTAACGTTTGCCATGATTTATCAGGCTCCCTTCACTGCCGAACGGACGAGAACGATGCTGCCCTTCGGGCCCGGAATGGCGCCCTTGATAGCCAGCACGCCGTTCTCAACATCCGACGAAACGATGGTGAGGTTCAGCGCGGTGTTGGTCACATGACCCATGCGGCCGGCCATACGCTTGCCCTTGAGGATGCGGCTCGGAGTGGCGCATGCGCCGACAGAGCCAGGACGACGCTCGTTCTTGTGAGAGCCGTGGGTACGACGATAGGACTTGAAGCCCCAACGCTTGATGGTGCCTGCGAAGCCCTTGCCCTTGGTGGTACCGGTCACGTCGACCAGGGTGCCCTCCGGGAACAGCTCAGCGGTCAGCTCCTGACCCGGCTCGAACTCTTCGGCGTTATCGGTGCGGACCTCAGCGAGGTGACGACGCGGGGTGACGCCAGCCTTGGCGAAGTGGCCGGCAAGCGGCTTGGTCACCTTGGTCGGGTCAACCTGGCCGTAGCCAAGCTGAACAGCCTTGTAGCCGTCGGATTCCTCGGACTTGACGGCGGTCACCACGTTGGTGGACACGTCAACGAGGGTCACAGGAACGAAGAAACCGTTCTCGTCCCAGACCTGAGACATGCCGAGCTTCTTACCCAGCAGTGCAGTGCGATTAGACATAATGGTTCCCTCCTCCCTTACAGCTTGATCTCGATGTTCACGTCTGCGGGCAGATCAATGTGCATGAGGGAGTCCACGGCCTTCGGGGTCGGGTCCACAATGTCGATGAGACGCTTATGAGTACGCATCTCGAAATGCTCGCGAGAATCCTTGTACTTGTGAGGAGAACGGATAACGACGAACACGTTCTTCTCGGTCGGGAGCGGAACCGGGCCAACCACAGTTGCACCCGCGTTCGTCACCGTTTCGACGATCTTCTTCGCCGATTGGTCGATGACCTCATGGTCATAGGACTTAAGCCTGATGCGGATTTTCTGTCCCGCCATTGCCTTCCGCCCTTTCTAGCGATTCGTTAGTTACTGTTTACCAGCCTGCTTCCAAGGGCACCGGCGCAGAAAGACCCCCGGGACCGTGGAGTCCCGTGGCCATACCACATCAGTGCGCGGCCATTCAGTTCATCACCGGAGTGATTCCCTGTGCCACGCTCGCTTTTTGAATTACAATTTGCGAGCCCTAAAATCAGGCAACTTCTTTATCTAAGCATCAGGGGTGAACA
>NZ_JBNMKH010000008.1:0-46674 GCF_050874245.1 Bifidobacterium sp.
CTGGAAAGCGTCGGCCTGAAGGTGTCCGTTTCCGGCCCTACGGACGGCCTGGTGACCGGCATGAGCCCGAACGGCGGTAGCAAGGCCGACGCCGGCACCACCATCACGCTGACCACCAAGAGCCAGTCCACCGGCAGCGATACCGACAACGACGACAATGGCGGCAACAGTGGAAACACCGATAACAACGGCAGCGGCAACAGTGGAAACACCGATAACAACGGCAGCAACGGCAATTAGCCAGCCAGCTGACCAGTGATATGAATAAGGGAGCGGCCCAAACACCGCTCCCTTTTCCGTATGCTCTCCCGCAAATCCACGAATCGTCACCAATGAGAATCCATGGATGGCCGGATAGGAAAGGAGCCGGCATATTCCGTTCGAGACCGTAAGCTTGGCCGAACGGCCTTGAGTGTGTCGCAAATGGAATATGCCGGCTCCTTTACGGACCTATTGCCACAGATCTACTGCCGTCCGTACCGTCGCCGAATCGGCGGAAACTACTTGATCACCTTCGGCTGCAATCCGATCGACCGCTCCACCGCCGAGTCCTGTCCGCACACCTTCAGCCAATTCGCCAGCAGACGGTAGCCGTCCTGCGTCATCACGGATTCCGGATGGAACTGGACTGCATACATCGGCTTGCTGCGGTGCTTGATGCCCTGCACGATGTGATCGCCCTGCGTCCACGCGGTCACCACCAACTCGTCCGGCACGGAATCCGGTTCCACGGCCAGGGAATGGTAGCGCGTGGCGGTCATCGGATTGGCCACGCCTTCGAAGATCTCGTCGTCGATATGCTCCACCTGGCTGGTCTTGCCATGCATGATGGTCGGCGCATGGCTCACGGTGGCGCCAAACACCTCGGCGAGCGCCTGCATGCCGAGGCACACGCCGAACATCGGCTTGTTCAGCTTCGCGCACAGACGGATCATGTCCTCGCTGGCGCCCGATTCGGACGGGGCTCCGGGGCCCGGGGAGATCAGCACGCCGTCGTAGTCGTCGATCACGCCCGGCTGGGACGGGTCTATCGCATCGTTGCGTACCACGGTCACGGTGGCGCCGAGCGTCTTCACATAGCCGACGATCGTATAGACGAACGAATCGTAATTGTCTACCACCAAAATGCGTGCGGAATCGGTCATCTTGCTCCAATCAACGTTTGAACAGCAGTGTACGTGCGTGGCGGGGCGCCGCGCCGGCCGCGTCTCACGCAGCAGGCGCGTGCCGGATCACACCGCCGTGTAGTTCGACATCTCCCGCAGCATCGGAATGGTCGACGCGGCCCACGGGAACAGCCATTCGAAGCAGGATGCGGCGGCGGCGAACAGCAGTAGCGTCAGCAGTAGCAGGCGAATCGGCAATACGCCCGGCTGCAGTCGCATAAGGCTGCCGTACAGGCTGAAATCGGGCTTCTTGCGGCATCCTTCGCGCACGTCGGCGATGTACGGCCACCGCCATGCCACGGCAGCGGAGATGAAGATGATCACGTAGGCGGCGAGCACGCCCAGGATCCATGGTTTCAGCGTGCCGATGGACGAGGCGAACGATGGATGCTCGTTGTTGACGAATTTGACTTTGCCGTTCGCGTCCATGGAGGCCAGTTCTTGGGGAATGCCGTCGGACACTTTCGCCCAGTAGGAGAATTCGGCGTAGCTGATCCAGCGATGCGTCGGAGTGGAGTATTTCGGCTCGCACGTGGTCATGGTCAGCATGCGTTTGGTCGGCGTCGCGCCCGGGTTCTCAGGGTTGGGCGCCACGACTTCTATCTGTGTCGGCAGCACGATTTTGTAGCTGGTGTAGCGGTATACGTACCAGTAGTCCTGCGTACGGATGATGATCGGGTCGCCTTCCTGCAGCTTGTCTACGTCGCCGAGCGGCTGTCCGTAGCCGTTGCGGTGTCCGGCGAAAGCGAAGTTGCCGATTTGCCCGGGCATCTGCGAGGTCGTGTAGTGGCCGAGACCGTGCTTGTTGAGCTGGGTCAGGTCCGTGCCTTCCACGAGGTTGCGTTCCCATTGGCCGCCGAATCGCGGTATGTAGACTTGGGCGATGAGTTCGCCTTCCGTGGCGCTTTGCGGCTGCACGGGCGGGTCACCCTCCTGGGCCTTGGCCACGGTGACGTTGCCGGATTGCGACGGATCGGACCATGATACGGATTGGCGGGCTTCGATCTGGTTGTGTTCGGCCTGCACGCCCGTCCACCACATCTGCCATGCGATGTACAGCGCGCACACCACGGCTGCGGTCAGCATGAGTTCGGCGAGGATGCCAAGGACCGTCCACAGCACGCCTTTGGCACGTCCGCCGCTTTTCTGGGCCACATGTTTCATCTGTTATTGTTTCCCCTCTTGCGATTCGTCGCTTGTGCCGTCGTCCATCGCTTTCGCATACTGCAACGGTTGTTGCAAGGCGTCGGTCGCTTCGAAATGCAGCTTGTCCTTCTCCTCGACCTGCCATCCCAGGCCGAACGCGCTGACATACTGCCGGTATATGGACACTTCCGTGGAATCGTCGAGTGCCTTCCTCATCTCGTCCACCGGTCCGATCGCCGAAATCTTGAACGGCGGCGAATACTTCTTGCCTTGCAGCAGCAGCACGTTGCCGGAGCAGCGTACGGCGGAGTTGAACAGCACGCGCTGGTCCATAATCTTCATGGATTCGGCACCGCCCGCCCATAACGCGTTGACCACGGCCTCGACGTCCTGCTGGTGCACCACGTAATCGTTGATGTTGGCGTTGGAGCCATTGGAATCGACCATATTCTCCCATAACGGGGAATCGTCGAGCGTCACCACCAGTCCCGGACCTTCCACTTCGGGAAGCATGGTGCCGTTGCCGGCATTCTCGCTGTCCTGCGAGCCATCGGAGTTCTGGCTGTCGAGCGTTTTGCTCAGATCGTTCACTCTGGAGCTGAGGGCGTCGACTTCGGAACGCAGCGAGTTCACTTTTTTCACGCGTTGTTCCACGAGTTCGGCGGTGTCGTTGCTCACCACCACGGAACGGTTGACGCGCAGATTGGTGGCGAGTAGGAATCCCGAGAACAGCAGTACGAGGAAAGCCGCGACGCCGGCCGCCTTGGACCGTTTCACGCTGTGTTTCCCGGTGTGCTTCGCCATGATGCCTTTCTGGACGATTACGGACGGTTGTCCCGATTGTGAACAGTTTCACGCCGTAGGTTCGCCGCTTTCGCGGCCACCCACTATTATATCTTTTAGCCGATTTAAGGAGACTATGCTGATGGCTGACGAAGAGCTGCACGAAACCACCGCGGACGACCAGAAGGACTGGCAGGCCGAGGCCGAAGCCGAAGCTGGCACGGGTGCGGAAGAGACCACTGGCGACGAGGCTGCCGCCAAGTCCGACGAAAACGATGACGATCTCGACATCCCCATGGACCGCGTGGAAGCGGTGCTGAACGCCACCGCCGACAAGGATTCCCTGTCGCCGCAGATGCAGCGCATGATGAACCGTCAGGCGGAGAACACCCGCCGTGTTGAGGAGACCATCAAGGGCACCAAGTCCAATCCGCGTTGGTTCGTGCCGCTGTTCTGCGCGCTGATGATCATCGGTCTGGTGTGGGCCGTGGTCTACTACCTGACCTCCGACTATCCGATTCCGCACATCGGTGCTTGGAATTTGGCCATCGCGTTCGCGATCATCATGGTCGGTTTCATCATGACCATGTGGTGGCGCTGAGCCGTCTAATGGGTTCTGGATCCGATAGACCAATCCACCCGAACTAAACCCTTCGAAAAAGACGCCCAGGATTTCCTCGGCGTCTTTTTCATTTCCGTTCTGTCTTACTTCTTCTCCGCTCCATCCGGCCGTCTTCGCTCCCTCTGCCGGATGGCCCCATCCGCTAACGGCCGGCGTCGATTTTCGTCGTACGGAACAGCACATGCGCGCCGCCCTGCATGGTGGTGCCGAACAGATAGGCGTCCCCGCCGTCGGCCAGCTTGAGCTTCCGACGCAACTGCGGCGCGTTAAGCGGAAAATTGCGCACGGCGATATTGGCACGGTCCAAGCCGGCAAGCAATCGCCGCAACTCCTTCTTGCCCATGCCGCCGACCGACTCAATCGCAAAACCTCGCCCCGGAAAGCCGGACACGGGCTTGTCCGAAACGAACAGGTGGCTGCCCGGCCCGATCTGCGTCACGCCGTACCGCTCCTCGATCGCGTCGAAACAGCCGGCCTTCATGATCGACGCGTTCGGCTCGTACAGATAATGCGGATGCTCCGGCAGCGGTGTCTCCCCGATGCGCAGACCGCGCGTGTAGGCCGCGGCATCGTAGTCGAGCCGCTGGTCGTCGTTCACGCAGTAGACGTGCGGCGCGCGCGGCCCATCGCTGCCATCCAGCACCAGCAGCAGCTCCTTGCATTCGTTGCCGGTGGACACGATGTGCACTTCCGCCACCGCGCCCGCGAAATCGTCCACCGCCTTGCGCCAATCGAGCATCGGCGACAGTTTGACCATCACGTACCGTGCCTTCGTCAGCAGCTCGTCGCGCAACGCCAGCACGTCGGGCGTGCAGTCCTCGATCGCGTAGGTGCGCGCGCCATGCTCGTCCCGTCGCGCGGGATCGATGTAGATCAGCCACGCGGGCTCCATGGAATGGAGGTATTCCACGCCATCCCCGCATACCACACGCACGTGCGCAAGCCCCAAGGCCGCCATATTGTGCGCCGCGAGCCCGCACAGATGCGGCTGCCGCTCGACGTACGTGGCCTGGCCGAATTCGCGTGCGATATACGAGCAATCGACGCCGAATCCGCCCGTCAAGTCCACCATGCTTGCTTCAGAGACCGCACTTCCTGTCGATTGCTGCGTCGGCTGCGGTGTCGACCGCAGCGTCGATTGCAGCAGACGCCGTGCGATTTCGGCCTTATATCGCGCTGTGAACTGCGATGAGCACTGTTCCATGGAAATATGCGCGGGATAGATGATATCCGCGCACGCGGCCCATTCCGGCAGTTTTTTGCGTGCGATCTGCCAGCCGGCGATCTGGTCGAGCGCCATCGGCAGGTCGAGGCCTTCCTTCCGTTTCGCTTTGAGCGCCAGATCGCGCACATCCTCGTCGCGATGCGTCTCGACGAAGGCGCGCGTCACCTCATTCATCAACGGGTTTTCCAGGATTCCGTCGTCATATCCGTCCTGCGGCCGTTCCTGCGATGGACCATGCGATTCGTCGCGCACCATTCCGCACCACCTTTCGTCCTTTTGATTCAGCTTTTTCGTCATACACCCCAATCAATCCATTCGTCTGTGGATAACAAGTGGACAAATGTGGATGAATGTGGACAACGTCTATATCTCGTGTCCGCAATAACTTCGTGCCACGAAATATCGGCGGCGATTTTCCCCATTTTTGTGGGGAGTGGATAATGGTTATCCACATTTCCCACCCATGAAATTCCATGCATTCCGCCATTTTGTGAATATCCATGTGGACAATTCACCACGTTATCCCCGAGTTACCCACAGCTTTTACCCCAGTTATCCACACAGTTATCCACGATTGTGGATAACTGTGCAATCCGAATACCCCCTAATATTGCCATGCCATCATCTGCAACAACGGATTACACATGTCACAGCACACGACGACCACGGCTATCGCAAGAAACACGGCAACGCCGTACACCGCTGCACGCCAGCCCAGACCCTTGCCACGGAACGCACGCAGACCCGAGACCAGCAGCCACGCGAACAGGCCGCCGATGATGAAACCGCCGATATGCGCCTGCCATGCGATGCCCGGCGTAATCACCGGCATCAGGAAATTGACCAGCATCCAGATCAACATCGACCGGATATCCATGCCGATGCGGCGGTATACCACCAGAATCGCGGCGAACAGGCCAAACAGGGCGCCGGAGGCACCGTATGCCGCGGTCATCCAGCCCGACGGCGAACACACGGCCCAGACCATCAATCCGGCGCCGCCGCCGAGGCCGGACAGCACGTACAGCGCAAGATATGGCCAATGCCCCATCATCCGTTCCAGAACCGGTCCCACGCACCACAGCGTCAGCATGTTGAACAGAATGTGCCACAGCGAGTTCGGCTGATGCAGGAACATCGATGTGATAAAGGTCCACGGATGGCGTACGGCCGTGGCGGGCATCAGCATGCCGGCGCTCACGAACGCATTGCCCGCGGATGGCCAGACCGCGTACAGCACCGCTTCCACGAGCCACACGACGACGCATGCCGCGATGATGATCATGGTGATGACGGGATCGCCGTTGCGCCAGCGGTATCTCAGCGAACGCGCGGAAAACAGGTCCCTGAACGAAGGGGAATCGGGGAACAGACTGAATCGTTGATATGCCATAGCTCAAACACTACCGGCATGCGCCGGAATTCCCGGCGCGTAAATCCACCCAATCGACACATTCCGCGAATTAAAATGGGAAGCGCAGTTGGTTTGAACGAACAGGCCAACCAATGTTTGGAAACCTTGAAAGGAGCCGTCATGGAGAACAAGTCTTCTAACGGTTGGAAGTTCTTCGCGCTGCTCTTCGGAGCTTTGCTTGCCGGCGTCGTCGGTCTGTACATCTACAAGCAGCAGAATCCTGATTACGACCCATGGGAGGAACCGTGGGAGAACAGCTCCTCTCCGGTCGACCTTGGTCTGAACAAGGATGCCGAGCCTGAAACCGAAGCGGCCGAAGCACCTGCGGCCGAGCCTGAAGCCGCCTGATCTTCCTTTTCCTGTCGTACGTTTTCAACAGACGCTGTCGACAGATCAGAAGAAGCCCCGTATCGTGTGATGCGGGGCTTTTTCGTGCGATTCAAGGCTTTTCCCTTGATGGCATGCTGCATCCGTGGCGCACTGCATCCGACCGGGCATGCGAAAGGGCCTCCGGGATTTCCCGGAGGCCCTTCGTCATCACATGTTCGCCCGTCGCGCAATGTGCGGAACCGTCAGGCGGCCACGTGGACCATCAGGCGAGCGGAGCGAAAGCGATCATGCGTGTGTCACCAAGGCGTCCGGGACGAAGGCGTACGAAGGTACGTCGAGTCCCGAACAACGCAGGTGACACTCCATAATCACTTGAGCGGACCGCGGAGCCGTCAAGCGGACAGCCCAGTGGGCTGTCCGTAGGCGACGCCGAACGGCTATGCCGTGAGGCAGAAACCAGCGCGCAGCTGGCATACCGGGACGCGAGCCGTCAGGCGAGCGGACCGGTGTGCCAGATGCGCTCCAAATAATCCTCGATGGAGCGGTCGGAGCTGAAGTAGCCGGAGTTGGCCACATTGAGCACGGCCATGCGGCTCCACTTCATCGGATCGCGGTAGGTCTCCTCGATCTGGGCCTGGATGTCCATGTACGCACGGAAGTCGGCGAGCGTCATGAAGTAATCCTTGTTCAGCCAGTCGTTGACGAGGTCCTTGTAGGTGTCCTTGTCGCCGTTGGAGAAGGTGCCGTCCGCAACCATGTCGATCGCGGCCTTGAGCTGCGGGTCCTTCTCGTAGTATTCGCGGGACAGGCCCTTGGTGTCGTAGCCCTTGGCGTACAGAGCGGAGACTTCCGGCTCGGTCATGCCGAACAGGAAGAAGTTCTCGGCGCCCACGCGCTCACGGATCTCGACGTTGGCGCCATCGAGGGTGCCAACGGTCAGAGCGCCGTTGAGGGCGAACTTCATGTTGCCGGTGCCGGAGGCTTCCTTGCCGGCCTGGGAGATCTGCTCGTCGAGGTCGGTGGCCGGGATGAGGTTCTGGGCCAGCTCGATGTTGTAGTTCCACGGGAAGTAGACGTTCAGCTTGCCCTTGACGTCCGGATCGTTGTTGATGACGCGGGCGACGTTGTTGATCAGCTGGATGGTCTGCTTGGCCAGGTAGTAGCCCGGGGCGGCCTTGGCGCCGAATACGATGGTGCGCGGCATGACGTCGTCGGCGGAGACCTTGCCGGACTTGATGTCGGCGTAGTCGGCGATGACGGACAGGATCTTCAGGGCCTGGCGCTTGTACTCGTGCAGACGCTTGACCATGGTGTTGATCATGGTGTTCGGGTCGATGTCGAAGCCGTACTTGCGCTTGGCGAAGTTGGAGAAGTCGACCTTGTTGGCCTGCTTGACGGCTGCGAACTTCTTGACGAACTCGTCGTCATCGGCCAGCGGGACGAGGCCCTTGAGCAGCTCGAGGTCGCTCAGCCACTTGTCGGTGCCCAGGCCCTCGGTGATGAGGTCGGACAGACGCGGGTTGGCCAGCTTGATGAAGCGGCGAGGGGTCACGCCGTTGGTCACGTTGGTGAACTTGTCCGGATACACGTCGGAGAAGTTCTTCAGGGTGACGTCCTTGAGCAGCTCGGAGTGCAGCTCGGCCACGCCGTTGACGTGAGAGCCGCCGTAGGAGGCCAGGAAGGCCATACGCACGGAGTCGCCGGTGTAGATGGCCATGTCCTTGATGGTAGCGTCGTCGACGCCCTTGGCCTTGAGCTCGGCCTCGAACTGCTCGTTGATCTTCTTGATGATCTCGAGGTGACGCGGCAGCAGCTCGCCGATGAGCTTGGACGGCCACACTTCCAGGGCTTCCGGAAGCAGGGTGTGGCAGGTGTAGTTGAAGGTCTTGTTGGTGATCTTCCAAGCGGTGTCCCAATCGTAGCCGTACTCGTCCATGAGGACGCGCATGAGCTCCGGGATGCCGATGACCGGGTGGGTGTCGTTGAGCTGGAAGGTGATCTTGTCCGCGAAGGTGGTCAGATCCGGCTTGTCCTGGCCCGGGTAGAAGACGCGGATGGCGTCGTGGATGGAGGCGGACACGAAGAAGTACTGCTGCTCGAGACGCAGAGCCTTGCCCTGCGGGGTGGAGTCCTCCGGGTACAGGATCTTGGAGATGTTCTCGGCCTCGACCTGCGGCTTGACGGCGTCGAGGTACTCGGACTTGTTGAAGGTGAGCAGATCGAACTCGTCATAGCTCTTGGCGGTCCACAGACGCAGGGTGTTCACACGGCCGGAGGCGTAGCCCGGAACCATGTAGTCGACCGGGACGGCGCGCACGGACCAAGCCGGCTTCCAGACCTTCTTGCCGTTCTCTTCGACGACTTCGCCGCCGAAGGAGACCTTCTGGTCGCGGTTGTAGTCGATGTGGCCCCACGGCTCCTCGTTGGCCAGCCAGTAATCCGGGGTTTCGACCTGCTTGCCGTCCTTATCGAATTCCTGCTTGAAGATGCCGTACTTGTACTGGATGCCATAGCCGAACGCCGGCACGCCAAGGGAGGCGAGGGAGTCGATGAAGCAGGCGGCCAGACGACCCAGGCCACCATTGCCCAGACCCGGCTCGTATTCGGCGTCGATGACTTCCTGGGCGGAGAATCCGAGGTCCTTGACGGCCTTGTTGAACTGGTCGGTCAGACCGGCGTTGAGCAGCGCGTTCTCCAGCTGCTTGCCCATAAGGAATTCGGCGGACAGGTAGCCGACGGCCTTGGTGTTGCCGTTGACCATGTCGGCCTGGGTCTTCATCCAGGAATCCACGAGATGGCGACGCACTGCGGCGGACGCGGCGACGTACACATCGGCCGGCTTGGCCTGCTCGACGGTGACGCCCTGGGTGTACTTCAGCTGCTCACGGATCTCGTCAGCGAACTGTTCCGCGGTGACCGCGGACTTCGGTGCGGTAATTTCAGTCATTGATTGACTCCCTTTGACGGATACTCTCCAGGAACATTATGCCTTACTCCAGCGTCCTTGCATTTGCGGCCGCATGAACACCAAGTAACATCATGCATACGTTCTCATGTACAGCATACTACGCAATCGCAAAAAGACGAAATCCCAAGTAATCACTTGTCGGCACTCGTTTGCAAAAATTTGCAAAACAATGCAAAAGGCGGTGCAACGGGATGCAGCCGCTCATCGTACGGTCGAAAGAAATCGGCACGAGCACGCCGATAACGTCCTATCGAACAGCGTAGTCGTTTGTGCGCGGCACAATACGGGTATGGCTGTCATACGAGAACAGGACTTGGGTAGGGGGCGCGCCGCCTTCAAGCAATGGCGGGAAGCGGCACACGACATTTTCGAGGAACATATGCCGGCCGACGATGCCGCCGCCCGCGATTTCCGGCTTGACTTCTTTCCGCGGCTGCCGCGCCAGCTATGGGCGATGGCGGTGCGGTATTCGTTGTATCTGCTTGAGAAGAAGGCGCCCGGCGAAGGCGTGGAGGTGCGCGTCGCGCCATGGGGGGCGATCAAGATACTCGACGGGCCAGCGTCCGACCCGCACAATCTCACGCCACCCGACGTCATCGAGCTCGATCCGGACGTGTGGATGCGGCTTGCCACCGGCATCACCAGTTGGCAGGAGGAGAAGGATGCCGGACGTATCACCGCCGTCGGCGAGCGCGACGACCTGAGCGATTTGCTGCCGTTGGCGTGACCGCCACAACACAACATGGCACAACGCGACATAACACGACACAAAAAAATGACCCGCGGCTTGAGCCACGGGTCATTCATGTAAAGATTCATGCAGAACTAGTCCTGCTTCTTCGGCTTCAGCGCGCTGGGCACCGGCATCGGGATGGGCTTGTGCGGCTTCGGCGCGGCCTTCGCTGCCGGAAACTCACCACTGGTGGCCTTCGCAGCGGCTTCCGCGGCCCACTTGGCGTACTCATCGAGGTCGTCAACGGAATCGGAAGATGCCTGACCATCCCCAGTGGTCTCATCTTCGGCGTCCACATCGTGGGCATACTTGGCTTCGATATCGGCAAACGGGTCGAAGGAACCAGAACCAGGCTCCTGCGCACCGAGCTCCTTGGCAAGCTCATCGTAATCGGTGTCGGTGGTCAGGTACTTGAGCTTTCGGGCTATTTTCTGCTGTTTGGCTTTCTGACGTCCGCGGCCCATCTGACCCCCTGAGATTACTGTGCTATCAATTCATCAAACAAGAGAGTACCACTTATTGAGCATTATTTCGTTGTCGGCTCAGACTTTTACGATAAAATCGTTGATTTTCTTAAGAAAAGGACACATATGACGGACGAAACCCAGGAGCAGCAGATCACCGCTGTCGGCAACGAAATGAGCGCCAGCTTCCTCGCCGCAAAGAAGCGTTCGGATGCAACGCTGGCCAAGCTGGAGGAGCATCCGGACAAGTTCACCATGCTCACCGGCGATCGTCCGACCGGTCGTCTGCATCTTGGCCACTACTTCGGCTCCATCCGCGAGCGCGTGGCCATGCAGAACCGCGGCGTGAACTCGAACATCATCATCGCCGACTATCAGGTGATCACCGACCGCGACACCACCGAGCACATCGAGGACAACGTGCTCAACCTGGTGCTCGACTACATGGCTGCCGGCATCGATCCGAACAAGACCATGATCTTCACTCATTCCGCCGTTCCGGCCGAGAACCAGCTCATGCTGCCGTTCCTGTCCCTGGTCACGGAGGCCGAGTTGCACCGCAACCCGACCGTGAAGTCCGAGATGGAGGCCTCCGGCCATGCGCTGACCGGCCTGCTGCTCACCTACCCGGTGCACCAGGCGTGCGACATCCTGTTCTGCAAGGCCAATGTGGTGCCGATCGGTAAGGACAACCTGCCGCACGTGGAGATCACCCGTACCATCGCCCGCCGTTTCAACGAGCGCTACGCGAAGAAGAACCCGGTGTTCCCGGAGCCGAGCGCCATCCTGTCCGAGGCGCCGGAGATTCCGGGCCTTGACGGCCGCAAGATGAGCAAGTCCTACGGCAACTCCATCATGCTGGGCGCCACCGCGGAGGAGACCGCCAAGCTCATCAAGAAGAGCCCGACCGATTCCGAACGCCGCATCACCTTCGATCCGATCGCTCGCCCGCAGGTTTCCGCGCTGCTGACCACCGCCGGTTTGGTGACCGGCCGCGATCCGAAGGACATCGCCGAGGAGATCGGCGACTCCGGCGCAGGCGCGCTGAAGAAGTACGTGATCGAATCCGTGAACGAGTTCCTGGCGCCGCACCGCGAGCGCCGTGCCGAACTGGCCAAGGACATGGATTACATCCGCGACGTGCTGCACGACGGCAACAAGCGCGCGAATGCAATCGCCAACGAGACGCTGGAGCAGGTGCGCGAGGCCATGGGCATGCGCTACTGAGCCGGGGTGCCGGCAGCAGTCGGCACCCCCCGTGGCTTATATGGGCGGGTATCGGAGCAGTTATCTCGCTTACGTGTGGCAGATTTCGACTGCCGGCCATGTCTATTTCGCTTACGTGTGGCACCTCAATCTGAAAAAGCCTGGGGATGGACGTTGGAATTTCAACGTCCATCCCCAGGCTTTCGCATATCACATGCCACACGTAAGCGAAATGCATGCGGTCATGATCGAGATTCTGCCACACGTAAGCGAGATACAGGCTTTCCTCTGCATGCAACGGCATGCAGAGGATCATGCAGCAGCCAATTCACTGGGTCAGATCTGCGCGCGCTTCTCCCCTGCCGCGATTTCGGCGGCGACCAGATCGTCGTCGACGTGGCGGTCGTCTGGGTCGTCGAGGTAATGGTCGAACTCGTGCAGCACCTCGGCGCTCGGCTCCGGCGTGAGCAGCGAGACCACCACGATGAACAGCAGCGAGATGATGAACGCCGGCAGCAGTTCGTAGATGGCGAACACGCCGCCCAGCGGCTTGATGAAGTTGTGCCAGATGAGCACGGTGGCGGTGCCGGACAGCATGCCTGCGATGGCGCCGTACTTGTTGGTCCGTCTCCAATACAGCGAAGTGAGCATCAACGGACCGAAGGACGCGCCAAGGCCCGCCCACGCGTACGAGACGACCTGGAAGATGGAGGAGTTCTGGTCGAAGGCGATCACGATGCCGAACACGAACATGACGAGCAGCGTGATGCGGGCCACCATCATCACCTGACGGTCGGTGGCCTTGCGGTGCAGCAGTCCGTGGAAGATGTTCTCAGCCACGGCCGAGGCGCCGATGATCATGTACGAGGACGAGGAGCTCATGGACGCGGCGAAGATGCCGGATACCACGATGCCGCACATGAAGCTCGGCAGCAACGCCTGCGCGACCACGATGAAGATGTTCTCGGCGGCCGCCTGGGTGGCGAACTGGGTAGGCATCATGGCACGGCCTACCAGACCGATGCACACGCCGCACGCCAGCGAGATCACGCACCACGTGGTGGCGATGATGCGGGACTTCTTGATCTCCTCGGAGCTGCGGATGGACAGGAAGCGCACGAGCACCTGCGGCATGCCGAAGTAGCCGAGGCCCCACGCGAGCATGGAGATGATGGTGATGATGCCGTAATCGGCGGGGGCGCCGAACATGGCCTGTCCGGCCTGAACGATCTGCTCGCCGGCCGCGTTGAGCACCGGAGCCGCCGTATGCGTGCCATCGAGGAAGCCTGGAATGCCTTTGAGGAAGGCCACGGTGTTGTCGATGCCGCCGGCGGACGCGACGGAGCCGACGAATACCACGGCGAGCGCGAAGAACATGAGCAGGCCCTGAATGAAGTCGGTCACGACCACGGACAGGTAGCCGCCGATGATGGTGTAGGCGAACACGATGGCCGCGCCGACCACCATGGTCAGGTGGTAGTCCCAGCCGAAGAGCGTGGAGAACAGCTTGCCCACCGTCACGAAGCAGCTGCCGACGTACACGCAGAAGAACACGAGGATGATGAGCGCGGCGATGGTGGAGACTATGTTCTTCTTGTCATGGAAGCGCTTGGAGAAGAAGTCGGGGATGGTGATGGCGTCGCCGGCGACTACGGAGTAGCGGCGCAGGCGGCGTGCGACGAGTTTCCAGTTGAGGTAGGTGCCGAGGGCCAGGCCGATGGCCGTCCACATCGGGTCGGCGGCACCGGTGAAGTAGGCGACGCCGGGCAGGCCCATGAGCAGCCAGCCGCTCATGTCGGATGCCTCGGCGCTTAACGCCGTCAGCCATGGGCCGACGCCGCGACCACCGGCGAAATACTGTCTCGTGGACGAGTTCGAGCGCTTGGAGTAGATGAATCCAATGGTCAGCATGGCCACGAAGTAGATGACCATGGCCACGAGGACCCAGATGTCTTTGGAAACCACGTCCCATTCCCTCTCTTCAAAAAACGATGATTTGACCCAATGTAACCGTTCGGGATCACGTCGATCCCGAACGTCTCACGTTGAGAGCCGAAATATGGACCGTCAAATGCCGAACGTCAAGACGTCACACGTCGTAACGCCAGGACTTGTCGGTGATCACGCGGGCCATCGCAAGTCCGATGGGCAGGCAGATGATCACCATGAAAGCGCGGAACGCCCAGTCCAAAGCGTTCAGCGTATCGAACTGGCCGAGGTGGAACATGGCCTGGTACATATACAGACCGGGAACCATGATCACAATGGACGGCACGGTCAGGCAGATACGCGGATAGCCCAGATGCGGCGGAAGCCATCCATGACGCACCGCGGAGCGCCAGGCGGAGGCGAGCAGACCGGCAAGCAACGCGCCGATGAACGCACCGGCTTCGGCGGGAACGCCCATGTCGACGATTTCAAGACGCAAGGTGTCGGTGATCAGGCCGATGGTGGCCGCCACCAGGCACATGCGCTGCGGCGAGTTGAACATCACGGAGAAGCCCCACACGCCGATGAACGCGAAGAGCATGCGCAGCAGGCAGTTGACGACGGGATTCAGGCCCAAAGGCTCGAAGCCTTCCGGATTCAGATGCACGACGGACGCCACCATCCATCCGGCCAGCGTGGCCATCAGGATGATGCACAGCACGTAACAGACGCGTTGGATGCCCGACGGGAAGTCGATCTTCGCCATGTCAAGACCGCCCGTGATGAGCGGGAATCCCGGGATGACGAAAAGCATGGCGCCGATGTAGGCAGTGTCGTGCTGCAACGCGACCGGGTTGAACAGGCCGATGAGTCGCAGCGTGCCGGTGCAGGCCAGGGCCGCGACGGCGACGCACACGAAGGTGACGAAGAACTGGTTGAGATGGTGGGCAAACAGCTTGCGGCGCAGCCAATGGCCGAGACCAGCGCCGACGAAGGCTCCGATCATATCGAAGGGGCCGCCGCCCAGCAGGAACACGAAGGATGCGCAGGCACAGGCGGAGGCGAATCCGGCGAACAGCGGCGAGTACAGCGGCTTTCTGCGTTCGATCATGTCGAGCCGCTCATGCGCCTGACGCACGGTGATGCCGGGCTGGTCGCCACGGGTCTTGCCGATGTGGTCGAAATGTTCGGCGTATTCCTTCGGAGGCTTGCCCGCACGCTCCCTAACGAACCTGCGCGCCTGTCCACGACGGCTACGCTTGGCATCGGAGCCCGATACTTCCGCTGTCCGGCCGGAAGCCTTGGAATCGGAAGCCGAATCGGCCTCCACGTCGGAAACCGCGTAATCGGCGCGATACTGCGCTTCTTCAATGTCGCGCAGGTGCAGCGGACGCGCGGTGGAATCATCGTCCTTGGCACGCTCCGTCACCATTTCCAACGCGTCGAGAACGGGATCGTCGGAGCCTTCCTGGTTCTGTTCGACCTTCTGCCGTTCGCGCAGCTGCTTGGACAGGTCGGCGGAGACCTGCGAGGCGTCTTTTTTGTCAAGATGCTGCATCAGCCCTTCGGAAACCTCGGACTGATGGTGGTACATCGAGCCCTTGCCCAGGTTCACGTTGAACCAGTCCGCGAAATGCTCGAGCAGCCAGATGCGCTCGGTGTTCACGCCGGTGGTCGGCAGGTCGATGACTTCGGTGATGCGGTCCTTGCCGTCGGTGCAGGACGCCTCGATATCGGTGAGGTTCACATCGGCACGCACGTGCACGCCCAGCGGATAGGCGATGCGGTGCATCATCTCACGGACGCGGAAGCTTCCCGTTCCGGCGCCGAGGTCGAGCATGCCGACACGTACGATCACACTGGCTTTCGCCGCGATTCCTGCATCGGTGACCGGCTTGTCCCAATCTCGCTCGATGTCTTCCATGTCGAGCGGGATGGAGTGGGTGTGGAATTTGCTGACTGCCTTCGCGCTGCTATTGACGCTTTCAGCATGTTCATCATGTTCATGTAGTGCGCTCACGCTATTCAGGTCTAACGTGTGGGCTGGTCGGGAAATTTTATGGCATTCGATCGATTCCATTTTACGGACATACGATGTCCACGATTCGAACTTTTCCGGTATTTCCGTAACCAAACTGTCGATTTGCCGCGCATACAATGGTCGAGCATTTACCCACCAGACTTAGGGCTGTGGGCTCGCAACAGATGGCCAAAACAATCGCGGAGGTGCCGCGAAGGACCGACAGACCGAGCAACCCGATGGTTTGGAGAAGGAGGTCTGATGACAACTGAAAACGAACAGATCACGCCTGCCGACGCGGCCATAGTCTCGTCCGGCACCGGCACCAAAGGCCCCGAGGAGCGTGATCTTCCCGCTTCCCTCAAAGAGGAAATGGACCTGTGTCTGCAGATCCTTCGTGAGGTGCTCGGCGAATTCGACGAAAAGCTGCTGGCCAAGTTCGATGAGGTGCGCGAGCACGCGCTGAACGCCAGCGCCGAACGTTTCTCCGGCATTCTTTCTGATACGAATCCCGACCAGGACGACCTGCAGAAGGTGGTCGACATCGTCGACAAGATGGATGTCCACGACGCCCAGCTGCTGGCCCGCGCCTTCACCACCTACTTCCATCTGGCCAACCTGTGCGAGGAGAACTACCGCGTCTCCGTGCTGCACCAGCGCGAGGCCGCAGTGGATGAGAACCAGGCCGTCGACCCGGTGAACGAAATGACCTGCGCCTACCACCAGCTCATCAACGAGATGGGTCCGGCCAAGGCCCAGGAACTGCTCAACAAGCTCGAGTTCCATCCGGTGTTCACCGCGCATCCGACCGAAGCCCGCCGCAAGGCCGTGGAAGGCAAGATCCGCCGCATCTCCCAGCTGCTCGAAGCGCACAAGCTGCTCGGCGGCTCGGACAAGAAGGAAAACTCCCGCCGTCTCTTCAACGAGATCGACGCCCTGTTCCGCACCTCCCCGATCGCGCTGAAGAAGCCGACACCGGTCGAGGAAGCGGACACCATCCTCGATATCTTCGACAACACGCTGTTCTACACCATTCCGCAGGTATACCGTCGTTTCGACGACTGGGTCCTCGGAGACAAGGCCGGCCTCGTGCCGCCGGTGTGCCCGGCGTTCTTCCATCCGGGAAGCTGGATCGGCTCCGACCGCGACGGCAACCCGAACGTCACCGCCAAGGTGAGCCGCCAGGTGGCCCGCAAGTTCAGCGACCACGTGCTGGGCGCGCTGGAGATCGAGACCCGCCGCGTCGGCAAGAACCTGACGATGGAAGCCGAGACCACCCCGCCGAGCGCCGAGCTCAAGGCCCTCTGGAGCCATCAGAAGGAAATGAGCGAGCGGCTGACCGACAAGGCCGCCCTAATCTCCACCAAGGAGCTGCATCGCGCCGTCATGCTGGTCATGGCCGATCGTCTGAAGGCCACCATCGAACGCGACGCCGACCTGATGTACCATTCCTGCGACGACTTCATCGCCGATCTGAAGGTGGTGCAGCGTTCCCTCGCTGAAGCCAACGCCAAGCGTTCCGCCTACGGCCCGCTGCAGGACCTGATCTGGCAGGCCGAGACCTTCGGCTTCCACATGGTCGAGATGGAGTTCCGTCAGCACTCCGTCGTGCATTCCCGCGCTCTGGAGGACATCCGCGAGCATGGCCTGCACGGTGAGCGCGGCGAGCTGCAGCCGATGACCCACGAGGTGCTCGACACCTTCCGTGCGCTCGGCGCCATCCAGAAGCGCAACGGCATCAAGGCCGCGCGCCGCTACATCATCTCCTTCACCAAGAGCGCCCAGAACATCAAGGACGTATACGAGCTGAACCGTCTGGCATTCGCCCATCCGGAGGACGTGCCGACCATCGACGTGATCCCGCTGTTCGAACAGCTTGAGGATCTGCAGAACTCAGTGGACGTGCTCGAAGACATGATCAAGATCCCGGAGGTGCAGGCTCGTCTGAAGGCCACCGGCGGCAAGCTCGAGGTCATGCTCGGCTACTCCGATTCCTCGAAGGACGCCGGCCCGACCTCCGCCACCCTGGCCCTGCATTCCGCCCAGGAGCGCATCGCCAAGTGGGCCGAATCGCACAACATCGACCTGACCCTGTTCCATGGCCGTGGCGGCGCCGTCGGTCGTGGCGGCGGCCCGGCCAACCGTGCGGTGCTCGCGCAGCCGGTCGGTTCCGTCAAATGCCGCTTCAAGCTCACCGAGCAGGGCGAGGTCATCTTCGCCCGCTACGGCAACCCGGCGCTGGCCATCCGCCATGTGGAGTCCGTCGCGGCCGCCACGTTGCTGCAGTCCGCACCGAGCGTTGAGAAGCGCAACACGGACATGACCAAGAAGTACGCCGACATGGCCAGCAAGCTCGACGAAGCCGCGCACAACCGCTTCCTCGATCTGCTGAACACCGACGGCTTCGCCCCGTGGTTCTCCACCGTCACGCCGCTGACCGAAATCGGCCTGCTGCCGATTGGCTCCCGCCCGGCCAAGCGTGGTCTCGGCGCCAAGTCCCTTGATGATTTGCGCACGATTCCGTGGATCTTCTCCTGGGCCCAGGCGCGCATCAACCTGGCCGCATGGTACGGTCTCGGCACCGCATGCGAAAAGTTCGGCGACCTCGCCACCCTGCGTCAGGCGTATGAGGAGTGGCCGCTGTTCTCCACGTTCATCGACAACATCGAGATGTCGCTGGCCAAGACCGACGAGCGCATCGCCAAGATGTACCTCGCTCTCGGCGACCGTGAGGACCTCAACAAGAAGGTCCTCGACGAGATGGAGCTCACCCGCAAGTGGGTGCTCAAGATCGTTGGTGATGAATGGCCGCTGCAGCACCGCCACGTGCTCGGCCAGGCCATCCGCATCCGCTCGCCGTATGTGGACGCGCTGTCCGTCACCCAGGTGCTCGCCCTTGGCTCGCTGCGCAAGCGCGTGGACAAGGAAGAGCTCACCCACGGTCAGAAGGAGAATTACACCTATCTGATCCTGTGCACCGTTTCGGGTGTTGCGGCAGGCCTGCAGAACACGGGCTGATTTTTCGGCTGATTGCTTAATAACGTGAACGGGGAGGTCCGTGCCTGCGAACGGCGCGGCCTCCCCGTTCGCGTACTATCTGACCAGATCGCACATCAAACCACGCGTCCAGCAAACGTGCAGACTGAACCGTATGATGAGCGGTAGCCGACACAGCGGAGGGAATTGGCAATGACAGACGATGACGAACTGTTTGTGAACCAGGACGAGGTCGAAGGCACCGCCAGCGGCGTATGGAGCCGTATGCTGGCCGGCAATCGCAGATTCGCGGAAGGCAAGCCGGAACACCCGAACCGTGGCGTGGAGGCCCGGGAAGCGGCCGTCGACATGCATGATCCGGACGCGGCCGTGCTGAGCTGTTCCGACGCGCGCGTCAGCCCCGACATCATCTTCGATTCGGGCATCGGCGACCTGTTCACCGTGCGCACGGCCGGACAGGTCATCGACGACGCCGTGATCGCCAGCTTGGAATACGCGGTGGACGTGCTTGGCGTGCGGCTTCTGGTGGTGCTTGGGCACCAGAATTGCGGTGCGATCAAGCAGGCAAGCAAGGAATACGAGGCGCTGCTTCACGAGCTGACGGCCGACGCGGAGGATTCCCTGATGGCGGCCGACAGCATCGCCGATCTCGACGAACATATCCTCAACGCGGAATCGTTGATGCTGCGCACCGTCGGCTTGTCGATTTGGCAGGCGCATGAATCGGAACTTGAATCGGCGGAGGATTTCGAACGCGTGCACATCGCGCGCACCATCGAAGAGCTGGTGGATCGTTCCGACGTGATCCGCAAGGCGCTGGCCGAGGACCGGCTAATGATCACCGGCGCGCGCTACCAGCTTGATTCCGGCAAGGTCGAGGTCCTGAGCTTCTGACGATTGGCGGTTGGTTGCCGACGCTTGTCAGTTGGTTGCCGACGATTGGCGGTCCGCCGGCAACCGTCGGCCGTACACGCCATCCACACGTCCGCCGTCCGTGGCCTCTCCCCCGCTTTGACATGCCGTTGCCTTAGATTGGAACCATGTCACTTGGTTTGAACATCCTCCTGATTTTCGTATTCCTGCTGCTCGGCTCCGTGTTCGCCGGAACCGAGCTGGCACTGGTCAGCCTGCGCGGATCGCAAATCGACCAGATGGAGCAGGAGGATGCCCGCGGCAAGCGTGTGGCGCAGATCGCCCGCGACCCGAACACCTTCCTGTCCACCGTGCAGATCGGCGTGACGCTGTCCGGCTTCCTGTCCGCATCGTTCGGCGAATCGTCGATCGCACCGTACGTCGTGCCGGTCGTCGAAAGCTGGGGGGTGCCGCGTTCCGTGGCCGCCCCGCTGACCACCATCGCACTGACGCTGATCATCTCGTATTGCTCGATCGTCATCTCCGAACTTGTGCCGAAGCGCATCGCCATGCAGCGCAACGAGCAGATCGCGCGCGCCGTGGTGCCGGCCATTCATGTGTTCGCCAAGGTTTGCAAGCCGATCATCTGGCTGATCGGCAAGAACACCAACGGCATCGTGCGCCTGCTCGGCTTCGATCCGAACGAGACCGACAGCGAGGTGTCCGACGACGAGCTGCGCGTGCTGGTCAACACCAACACCAACCTGAGCAAGGACGAACGTACCATCCTCGACGACGTGTTCGACGCGTCCGAGACCATCGTGGCGGAAGTCATGCGCCCGCGTGCCGACGTCGCGTTCCTGGACGGCTCCATGCCGCTCGCGGAGGCCGCTGAATACGTACGTGAGATGCCGTATTCCCGCTACCCCGTCACCGGCAAGGACTTCGACGACGTGCTCGGCTTCGTGCATGTGCGCGACCTGCTCGATATCCGCGATCCGAAGGCGAAGACCGTCGCCGACGTGACGCGCGAAGGCATCTCCCTGCCGGGCACGTCCAAGCTGCTGCCAAGCCTCGAACTACTGCGCAAGCGCGGCATCCATCTGGCCGTGGTCATCGACGAGTACGGCGGCACCGACGGCATCGTCACATTGGAGGACATGACCGAGGAATTGGTCGGCGATATCCGCGACGAATACGATCTGCCAGAGGAGAAAGGCGGCGAACGCACCGAGCGCACCGCTTTCGTGAATGGCGTGGCCACCATCGAAGGCGGCATGACGATTGAGGATTTCGCGGATTTGACGGGCATCGAGTTGGAGGATGGCCCGTACGAGACCGTCGCCGGCTACTTCCTGGCGCACACCGGCAAGATGGGCGAGGTCGGCGACGTGCTGCCGTCCGATGACGGTTACGACATGATCGTCACCAAGGTGGACGGCCGACGCATCGAGACGTTGGAGGTGCGCCGGCACCAGTCCGGACAGCCTGACGAGACCGATGAGACCGGTCAGTCCGGCAAATCCTCCCCTACAGCACCACGTGCCGATTGATATCCCGACGCAACTGTCTCCATTGCGGCAGATAGGCGCTCATACGCCTCTGGAAGCCCTCTCCGTGCCCGTTCTCCCACAAGTGGGTCATCTCATGCACAAGCACGTATTCAAGGAATCTGGGGGCCATTAAACCAAGCTGCAAGTTGAGCCTGATTCGTCCAGTCCGCGGCGTGCACGATCCCCAACGCGACGTCATGACGCGCAGCGTGATATGCGTCGGCCCACGCCCGATGATCGGCTGCCATTTCGCGAGCAAAGTCGGCAATTGCGATTCGATGTTGCGTCTGGCCCGCGCCTTGTTCGCATCCGTCCAGACGAACGTATGCGGATACGTGCGTGGATCGTCGGACGGGCCATGGAAGCCGGAATCGCCCGTTCCTGCCATTCCAGTACCAGCGGAGCCATCCACGCGCTGGAAGCCGTCTTCTGACGCGTTCTGCGCCGCGATCTGCGCATCCCTGGCCTGCAGCATGGCGCGTCGCGCCCGTTCGATCCATGGCTTGCGTTCCGTCACGAATCGTTCGATGGCGCTCTCCGCCATCCGCTGCGGCGCGGAAACGACGATATTCGCGTTCGGCGGCTTGATGCGCAGATACATGTTTTTGATGGGTTTTCTTACGATGGTCACGCGCATTCCGGCGATGTCCGTCACCGTTGTGGAGATCACGCGATTGCGGCCGTTTCCGCGATGTTCCGCTCCCCTGCCGTTGCGGCCGATTGTTTTTCCGCTGCCGCGCTGTCCGTTCGTCATGCCTCGCATTATGTCACGACACGCCGAAAAACGAGTCGCATTTGACTTTCCATACAGTTCAAGTATTATTTCAATTCGTTGTGTTCAAGACACAGCAAGTTGGGCCCGTAGCTCAGGTGGTTAGAGCGCATCCCTGATAAGGATGAGGTCGGAGGTTCAAGTCCTCCCGGGCCCACGTAGATGGTAAGGAAGCGGCGAGGCCGCTTTTTTCACCTATGGGGCTATAGCGCAGCTGGTAGCGCATCTGCTTTGCAAGCAGAGGGTCGCCGGTTCGAACCCGGCTAGCTCCACGGGGCTATGGCGCAGCTGGTAGCGCATCTCCATGGCATGGAGAGGGTCAGGGGTTCGAATCCCCTTAGCTCCACAGATAAAGGCTTCCGATGATTCGGAAGCCTTTTTTCATACCTGCCAACAAACGTCAACAAGTGCCGGCGAAGCCGGCGGGGGAGAGGCGCCGCTTGATTGCGAGCGCCGCTCCAGACTCTCCAGATTTTCTAGGCGTTCTGAGCGTTCTGTTTGGCAAGCTCGTCCCGAATCTGCTGCAGCAGTATCACGGTCTGCTCTTCGGCGGTGGGCTCCGCCGTCGCGGCCTCCTCATCGGCCTTCTTCTGCTCGGCAAGCTTGGTCTTGGCAAGCAGCGCCTCGGTCATGTCACGGAATTTGTTGATCGGCACCAGAATACAGAAATAGACGGCGACGGCAATGATGAGAAAATTCAGAACCGCACCCAGCACCGCGCCGAACGAGACGGTCGCGCCGTTGAACGTGATCGCCAGCAGTCCATCCATGTTCGGCTTGCCGAAGATCATGGCGATGAATGGGTTGATGACGTTGTTGACGATCGCGTTGACCACGGTGGTAACGGCACCGCCCATGACGACGCCGACGGCCATATCGATCATATTGCCGCGTGCGATGAATTTCTTGAATCCTTCAAACATGGTTTGCTCCTGTTCTGTATTCGCGATTCCGTGAATCGCGTCAATGGACAAGTCTCTCCTTCTTCCGAATCCATCCTATATCCGCCATAACCCGCCCGAATCCATACGCCCAGTGTCCGATTCTGGAGAATCGGACACTCAGGGCTCCTCCGCATACCTCCATATGTCCGATTCTGGAGAAACGGACACTCAAAGCCCCTCCGCGCGCTTCCACGTGTCCGATTCTCCAGAATCGGACGTTCCAAGTGCGGATATTTCCACGGACACGGGTGCCGGCATGCTCCAGCCAAATCCTGAGCAATATCTTGTGTGTCCCTCGACCATGCACATAGAATGAAATCGCCTTATTGATAACCCAACTATCCCGAAGGGGAAAAATATGCTCACTGATGAGTACGTCAAGCGCGTGTATGCGCAGGTCGAAAAGCGCGATGGCGATCAGCCGGAATTCCTGCAGGCCGTTCGCGAAGTCTTCGAAAGCCTTCAGCCCGTGGTTGAGAAGCACCCGGAGTATGAGAAGGCGGGCGTGCTCGAGCGCCTCGTCGAGCCGGAGCGCGTGGTGAAGTTCCGCGTCGCATGGACCGATGACGAGGGCAAGGTCCAGGTGAACCGCGGCTACCGTATCCAGTTCAACTCCGCGATCGGACCGTACAAGGGCGGTCTGCGCTTCCACCCGACCGTGAACGAGGGCGTCATCAAGTTCCTCGGTTTCGAGCAGATTCTCAAGAACTCCCTGACCACGCTGCCGATGGGCGGCGGCAAGGGCGGTTCCGACTTCGATCCGAAGGGCAAGTCCGACGCCGAGGTCATGCGCTTCTGCCAAGCCTTCATGACCGAGCTGTGCCGTCACATCGGCCAGTTCACCGACGTTCCCGCAGGCGACATCAACGTCGGCGCCCGTGAGATCGGCTACTTGTTCGGCCAGTACAAGCGCATCCGCGACGAGTATTCCGGCGTGCTGACCGGCAAGGGCCTTGAATTCGGCGGCTCTCTGGCCCGTACCGAGGCCACCGGCTACGGCCTGTGCTACTACACCCAGGAGGCTCTGCGCGTCCTGAAGAACGATTCCTTCGAAGGCAAGACCGTGGTCATCTCCGGCTCCGGCAACGTGGCCATCTTCGCCACTGAGAAGGCCCAGGCCCTCGGCGCGAAGGTCGTCACCGCCTCCGACTCCAACGGTTACGTCTACGATCCGGACGGCATCAAGCTCGATATCGTCAAGGACATCAAGCTGGGTCACCGCGGACGCATCAAGGAATACGCCGAGCGTGTTCCGGGCGCCGAATATCACGAGGGCTGCAAGGGCGTGTGGACCGTGCCGTGCGACATCGCGCTGCCGTGCGCCACGCAGAACGAGATCGACGGCGAATCCGCCAAGGCTCTGGTCGCCAACGGCTGCAAGGTCGTGTGCGAAGGCGCCAACATGCCGTCCACTCCGGAAGCCATCGCCGTATACCAGGAGAACGGCCTGCTGTACGGCCCGGCGAAGGCTGCCAACGCCGGTGGCGTGGCCGTGTCTGGTCTGGAGATGAGCCAGAACAGCTACCGCCTGAGCTGGACCTTCGAAGAGGTGGACAACAAGCTCAAGTCCATCATGGAGACCATCGTCGCCAACTCCCTGGCAGCGGCCAAGGAATACGGCCATGAGGGCGATCTGATGCTCGGCGCCAATGCCGCCGGCTTCGTCAAGGTCGCCAACGCCATGGTCGCCCAGGGCGTGCTGTGATCGCCGTGATTCGCTGAGCACCGTTTCGGCTTTCCAAGCCGGTTCGCATCGATTCGGGTATCCAGAGTATTCCGATACCCGATTGATGCGGACCGGCTTTTTGCTGCCCGTTATGGCCCGCTGCCGTCCTTTTGCTGCCGTCCTTTTGCCATCCCCAGTGTCCGATTCTGCAGAAACGGACATTCGAGCCACATAAAAACCTGCCCGCGCATACAAAAAACGGCCCGTACCATACCGGTACGGGCCGTTTGCGTCGCAGATTGTGTGGTCAGCCGAATCAGTCGTCGCCGAGCGTCACATGCACGCCGCCGACCAACGTGCTCACCACGTTGTACAGCAACGTCACAATGACCGCCAGCAGGGTAATCAGCACCACTTCGACGATCGAGAAAATGGTGACCGCGCTCAGCACGGTGCTCAGCGAAAGCACGTTGGCAAGATCGAATCCACCCGCGTCAAGGCCGGTAGAGGAGACGATCTGCGTCACCTGGTCGAACACGCCGGCCACGTCCAGAACCGTCCACAGCAAAGCCGCTGCAACGACCTGGATGATGCCGACCGCTATGGACAGCATGAACGCCACCTTGGCTGCGGACCAGGCGTCGATACGGGTCAGGGACAGGCTCATGCGACGGGCACGCGGCGCGCTACGACGAGCCACCTTGTCACGGACCTTCACACCACTGGTCGAAGCCGCAGAAACGCCTTCATGCGCCTTGATCTGCTCTTTGCCGATCAATGGCTGGCTGGAAGCGGAACGAGCCACGCGCGGGGCGCTCTGGCCCTCCTGCGACTGCTCTCTGTTGTTGTTCTCGCTCATCGTTGCTCCTTGCAAAATCTTGCCTGTTTCTAGCTGAGGCTATCAGTTTTCACAGACGATTGGCCGCGTGGCTTTCACGCCGTCGCCGTCTCGCCATCGCCCGGCTCGGCAGCGGCTTGCGCGGCGGCTCCGTCCTGCGATTCCTGCGATTCGGCGACCGCGGTTTCCTGGGATTCCGCGGTTTCGTCCTCGTCCGTCTCCTCGTTGCGTGCGATGGAGATGATCTCGTCGTTCTTGTCCGGCTTGGCGAGCGTCACACCCTGGGTGGTACGTCCGGTGCGCTTGACTTCGGCCACGTTGGAACGGATGACCTTGCCGGACTTCATGATGGCCATGATCTGGTCTTCTTCCTCCACGATCACGGCGCCCACCAGGGAGCCACGGCCTTCGGCGAGCTGCACGGCCTTGACGCCGTAACCGTTACGGCCCTGCAGGCGGTATTCGCTGATGGCGGTGCGCTTGGCGAAGCCCTCGTTGGTGACCACGAGCAGGTCCTTGTCGGAGTCGCCCCACACCACGTCCATGGCCAGCAGTTCGTCGCCGTCGCGGAACTTCATGCCCTGCACGCCGGCGGTCTGACGGCCCATCGGGCGCAGCTGCTCGTCGTTGGCTTCGAACTTCAGGCTCATGCCCTGCTTGGAGACGAGGATGATGTCGTCATCCGCGTTGCACAGCGCGGCGCCGATGAGCTCGTCTGCGTTCTCGCCGTTCTCGTCGGTCATGAGGCGCACAGCGATGAGGCCGCCCTGGCGCGGGGAGTCGTATTCGGCCAGCGCGGTCTTCTTGACCTTGCCGGAACGGGTGGCGAGCACCAGATACTTGGCCACGTCGTAGTTCGGAATCGACAGCACGGTCTGAATGGTCTCATCCGGGCCGAATTGCAGCAGGTTGGCCACATGCTGGCCCTTGGAGTCGCGGGAGCCTTCCGGCAGCTCGTACGCCTTCAGGCGGTACACGCGTCCCTTGTTGGTGAAGAACAGCAGCCAGTTGTGCGTGCTGGTCAGGAAGAAGTGATCGACCACGTCGTCCTCACGCAGCTTGGCGCCCTTGATGCCCTTGCCACCGCGGTGCTGGGCGCGGTATTCGTCGGCCTTGGTGCGCTTGATGAAGCCGGAGTGGGTCACGGTGACCACCACGTTCTCTTCGGCGATCAGGTCTTCGACGTTCATCTCGCCGGAGTACGGCAGGATCTTGGTGCGGCGTTCGTCGCCGTACTTGGCGACGATTTCGTCAAGCTCGTCACCGACGATCTTGCGCTGACGTTCCGGCTTGGCGAGGATGTCGTTGTAGTCGGCGATCTTGCGCATGAGCTCGTTGTGCTCGTCGAGGATCTTCTGGCGTTCCAAGGCGGCCAGGCGGCGCAGCTGCATGGCCAGGATGGCGTCAGCCTGCACCTCGTCCACGTCAAGCAGGTCCATAAGGCCCGTACGGGCGGTCTCAGCGGACTCGGAGGCACGGATGAGGGCGATGACCTCATCGATCATGTCAAGGGCCTTCAGATAGCCCTGCAGGATGTGGTCGCGCTCCTCGGCCTCGCGCTTGAGGTATGCGGTACGGCGTGCGATGACCTCGAGCTGGTGGTTGATCCAATGGCGGATGAACGCGTCGAGGCTCAGCGTGCGCGGCACACCGTCGACCAGAGCCAGCATATTGGCTCCGAAGGTCTGCTGCAGCTGGGAATGCTTGTACAGGTTGTTGAGCACGACCTTCGGCACGGCGTCGCGCTTGAGCACCAGCACGAGGCGCTGGCCGGTACGGCCGGAGGTCTCGTCGCGCATGTCGGCGATGCCCTGGATCTTGCCGTCGCGCACCGCTTCGCGGATGGATACGACCAGACGATCGGGGTTCACCTGGTACGGCAGCTCGGTGATCACCAGGCACATGCGGCCCTTGATCTCCTCGGTGTTCACGACGGCGCGCATGGTGATCAGGCCACGGCCGGTGCGGTAGGCCTGTTCGATGCCCTTGTGGCCGAGGATGGTCGCGCCGGTAGGGAAGTCCGGTCCCTTGATGATGCGGATCAGGTTGTCGAGCAGCTCCTCACGGCTGACGTCCGGATGGTCGAGGGCCCAGTGCACGCCTTCGGCCACCTCGCGCATGTTGTGCGGCGGGATGTTGGTGGCCATGCCGACGGCGATGCCGGACGAGCCGTTGCACAGCAGATTCGGGAAACGGGCCGGCAGCACGGTCGGCTCCTGGGTCTTGCCGTCGTAGTTCGGCAGGAAATCGACGGTGTCCTTGTCGATGTCGCGCACCATTTCCATGGCGAGCGGCGCCATACGGCATTCCGTGTAACGCATTGCAGCTGCCGGATCGTCGCCGGGGGAGCCGAAGTTGCCCTGTCCGTCGACCAGCGTGTACCGCATCGACCACGACTGCGCCATACGCACCAAAGTGCCGTAGATGGCGGAATCGCCGTGCGGATGGTACTTGCCCATGACCTCGCCGACCACGCGAGCGCACTTGGAATAGCCGCGGTCGGGACGATAGCCGCCGTCGTACATCGCGTAGATCACACGGCGATGCACCGGCTTCATGCCGTCGCGCACGTCGGGGAGCGCGCGATCGACGATCACGGACATGGCGTATGCCAGATAGGATTCGCGCATCTCCTGCTGCAGATCCTTCTTCTGGACACGTTCGCCCACCATCAGGCCGTAATCGGTGTTATCGGCCTCCTGCGGGCTCAGCGGCTCCATGGAGCCGTCCGGCACAAACTGGCCGTCTTCGTTGTTGTTGTTTTCGTCTGCCAATTTCTTAATCCTTGCCTAGAAGTCCTCGAAAGAAGTCCTTGGAAGCCCTTACGCGTCGATCCAGCTGACGTTGCGCGCGTTGCGCTGGATGAACAGACGGCGGGGTTCGACTTCGTCGCCCATGAGCATGGAGAAGGTCTCATCAGCCGCCGCGGCGTCCTCGATCTGCACCTGCTTCAGAATGCGGTGATCGGGGTCCATGGTGGTCTCCCACAGCTCCTGGTAGCTCATCTCGCCCAGACCCTTGTACCGCTGGATGCCTTCGCCCTTCGGCAGCTGACGTCCGGCCGCCTTGCCTTCGGCGAGCACGCGGTCGCGTTCGGCGTCGGTGTAGACGAAGTCGTGCGGGCCCTTGGTCCACTTGAGGCGGTACAGCGGCGGCATGGCCACGTACACGTAGCCGGCGGTGATCATCGGACGCATGTAGCGGAAGAACAGCGTCAGGTTCAGGGTTGCGATATGGGCGCCGTCGACATCGGCATCGGCCATGATGATGACTTTGTGGTAGCGCACCTTGTTGAGGTCGAAATCCTCGCCGTAGCCGCCGCCGACGGCGGTGATCAGCGATTCGATGGTGTCGGACTTCATCATGCGGTCGAGGCTTGCGCGTTCGGTGTTGAGGATCTTGCCTCGCAGCGGCAGGATGGCCTGCGTGATCGGGTTGCGTCCCTGGATGGCGGAGCCGCCTGCGGAATCACCCTCCACGATGAACAGCTCGCATTCCTCCGGATTGTTGGACTGGCAGTCCTTCAGCTTGTCCGGCATGCCAGCCGATTCGAAGATCGACTTGCGGCGGGTGTTCTCACGCGCCTTCTTGGCGGCGAGACGCGCGCGAGAGGCTTCGATGGCCTTCTGGATGATGTTCTTGGCCTCGCTCGGGTGGGCGTCGAACCAGTCGCCGAGCTTGTCGGTCATGACGCGCTGCACGAAGGTCTTCGCCTCGGAGTTGCCGAGCTTGGTCTTCGTCTGGCCTTCGAACTGCGGGTTGGTGAGCTTGACGGACACCACTGCGGTCAGACCTTCGCGCACATCGTCGCCGGAGAGGTTCTCGTCCTTGTCCTTGAGGATGTTCTTCTCGCGTGCGTAGCGGTTGACCAGGGAGGTCAGCGCAGCGCGGAAGCCTTCCTCGTGGGTGCCGCCTTCGGTGGTGGAGATGGTGTTGGCGAAGGTGTGCACGGCTTCGGAGTACGCGGTGGTCCACTGCATGGCGATTTCCGCGGAGATGCCGATTTTGAGGTCCTCGGCTTCGAAATCGATGACGTCCGGTTCCACCGGAGTGGCCTTGCGCGACTTCACCAGGTAGTCGACGTAGTCCTTGATGCCGTCGTTGTACTGGTAGGTGACGGTCTGGAACTTGTCCTCGCCGTCGTTGTCCTCGCCGGACACCTCGTCGCCGGCCTGATCGGGTTCGCGCAGGTCGGTGAGTGAGATCTTCAGTCCCTTGTTCAGGAACGCCATCTGCTGGAAACGGTTACGCAGAATCTCGAAATCGTACGTGGTGGTTTCGAAGATCTTGCCGTCCGCCCAGAACGTCACGGAAGTGCCGGTGGATTCGCCTTCCTCCATCGGACGGCCCTTGGCCAGATGCGCTGTCGGCTTCTGGTTGATGTAGGTCTGGGTCCAGTGGAAGCCCTGGCGGCGCACTTCGATGTCCACGCGGGTGGACAGTGCGTTCACCACGGAGATGCCCACGCCGTGCAGACCACCGGAGACCGCGTATCCGCCGCCACCGAACTTGCCGCCGGCGTGAAGCTTGGTCATCACGGTTTCGACGCCGGAGATGCCTTCTCCCGGCACCTCATCGACCGGAATGCCTCGGCCATCGTCCACCACACGCACGCCGCCGTCCGGCAGAATCGTCACTTCGATATGCGAAGCGTAGCCGGCCAGCGCCTCGTCGACGGAATTGTCGACGATCTCGTACACCAGATGGTGCAGGCCGCGGGGACCGGTGGAGCCGATGTACATGCCCGGGCGGATGCGCACCGCCTCAAGGCCTTCCAGAACCCTCAGATCGGATGCGTCGTAATGCTCCGGCGACAACGAGTCGTCGAGCTGCGCGTCTTCGAGCTGATCGTTCTGGATTTGATCCTGAATCTGATCTTCCTGCGTGTTTTCAGCTGATTCGTTCAGCGAATCCGCGTCAAGGTCTGCCACAGAGATTCCTTCCTGCATTTACCCCGCCGTCAGGGTCATTTACGCAGGTGATACCACCTAGAACGCAAATAAAGGCCCCTTCTAGGCGTTTACATACACTGCTTGATATTCTACTCATGGAGGGGGACAGCGGGCGAGAGACTTTATCCTCGGAATATCGCCGTTTTACGCTCCGAAATATCCGGAACGACCATCCGGCGCACGCCGGAAAAGGCACCTATGAAAAGGTGTCTATAAGGCCTATACGAAGGTGCCTGTCAGTACCGAATCTTCTTGGAGATATGCCCACGGCTGAATCCCTGCTGTTGCGGGCCGGTGACCTTCACCTCGTTGATGGTCAGCCCCTCGAGATTCTTGCGGATGGTATCGGTCAGCTCCGGCACCATATATGACAACGTGGTGGTCCATGCGGGACTGTCGCAACGGATCGTCAGCACGCCGTCACGCAGGCTGACGGGGTAGGAGTGCAGCGCGTTCGCATCGCCCACGACCTTATCCCAATGGTTCCGCATCTGGGCCATCTTCAGATGCGGGATCCAGGCGCCGTTCTGCGCCAGAATGTTGAAAAGGCTCCCCATCGTCACCGGATCGCGTCCGGGTTTGCCGAAGCTTTCCCATGCCTTGCGTGCGTTCTCCTCACGCTGTTTGAGGAGTCCGGCGCGCTTGCTGACGTGCTCGAACACCTCGGCCGGCAGCTTGCGTTGGTCGAGTTTCAGGATCTCGCAAATCGGCGGTTCCGGCATCAGTCCTCACCATCCTTGCCCTGCGATTGCTCCGTCCGCGACTGCGCAGCCTGTGTACGTCCTCCACGTCCGGCGGCAAGCAGCGCCGCCATCGCGGCCACATCGCCGTCCATTTCCTGCGATTGCGCGCGCCGCAACGAGGCGACGTCGATGATATGCGCCCCGCTTTGGGGAATGTCGCTCGCCGCGGCGACGGTGATGAGCACCTGATCCTGCCGCTCGGCGAAATCGAGTATCTGCCCGCGTCGGGATTCGTCGAGCTGGGCGAACACATCGTCGAGAATCACGATCGGTTTGGTTTCCCACTGTGCGGAAACCATCTCGTACAGCGCCATTTTCAAAGCCAGAGCCATCGTCCACATCTCGCCGTTCGAGGCGAATTCGCGGGCCGGCATATCGTTGAGCAGCAAGGTCAGGTCGTCCCGCTGCGGGCCGATCAGATTCTGCCCTCGGGCCACTTCGCCGGGGTAGATCCGCTGGAAATGACGGCTGATTTCCGCCGCGGGCTCGTCGTACAGCATCACTTCGTCGAAGGATGGTTCGTATGACAGGTCGGCCACTTCGCCGGCCCCTGCCAGTGCCTCGTAAATCCGTGAGAAGGGCTCGCGTAGCCGTCCGATCACTTCGTTGCGGTCCCGCGTCACCTGCATGCCGATTTCGATGAATTGCCCGGTCCACACCTCCAGGCCGCTCAGCACGGCCTGGCGCCCGTATTCGGGATCGAGTCCGGAACCATCCGAAAGCTGTTTGAGCAGCGCGGCGCGCTGTTTGGCGATATGCGTGAACTGCTGCAACGACTGCATATAGCGGGGGAGCAGCAGCGATGCCGCCTGGTTGAGAAAGTTCCGTCTGGTGGCGGGGTCGCCCGACACCAGACGCTGGTCTTCGGGGGTAAAGGACACGGATGGCACCGTTCCTACGATGTCCCGCATGTACTGCGATTTTCCGCCATCCACACGCGCCCTGTTGGCCCCACGCGCGGCGATGGTGATTTCGTACGAACGCCGTCCGTCCGTGCCTTCCACATTGGCTCGGATAGTGGCGGAGGGGTGTCCCTTTTCGATAAGCGGCAACGACGATGAGGTGCGATGGCTGGATCCGGTGGAAAGCACTTCCACGGCTTCCACGATATTGGTCTTTCCCAGACCGTTGGATCCCTGAAGAATGTTGATTCCCGGCTCGAAATCGATTACGCAATGCTCCCAGGACCGGTAGTGGTCAAGCGCGAGACGGGAAATATGCATGGAACGTCAAAACCTTTGGAGGATTTGGAGATGAAAGTATAAAAGTTCAGTTTGGAGGGGGCAGGATGCGGCGATTGGACTGCCGTTGGTTGGTTGCAAAAACAGTGGACTTTCGCAGCCAACCAACGGGGAACGGACTCAGCTGTTGAAGCGCATCGGCACCAGCAGATACCGGTAGTCCATGGATTCGTCGGAGTCGGCTTCCTTCTGTCCGTTGAATTCCACGGGCTTGACCGCGGTGGTCATCTTCATGCGCACGAACGGTTCGCTGATGGCGCTCAGGCCTTCGACCAGGTAGGACGGGTTGAAGGCCACGGTGATGTCCTCGCCGTCCATGTCGATGTCGAGGACTTCCTTGGCTTGGGCCTCGTCAGCAGCACCTGCGGCCAAAGTCAGCTCCTGGCCGGTGAACATCATGCGAATCGGGGCATTGCGCTCGGCCACCAAGGACACACGTTTGATGGCGTCGACAAGGGCCTGCTTGCTGATGACCGCCTGAATCGGGTATTCGTCGGCATACAGGCGATCCACGGCCGGGAATTCGCCGTCGATGAGCTGCGATGTCGATACGCGGCCGGCGTTTTCGAAACCAAGCAGAGACGGATTTTCGGCATCGAAATCGATGATGACGTCCTGATGCTCGTCCAGGGAGCGGGCCACGTCGCGAAGCAGGGAGCCGCGGACCAAAGCCGTGGTGCTGATGGTTGGATCGGCCGGATTCCAGGCAAAGCTCGAACGGGCCAGACGGAAGCGGTCCGTGGAGCTCATGATGACCTTGTCGCCTTGGAATTGGACGCGGATGCCGGTGAGAACGGGACGATTCTCTTCACGGGAGACGGCGACGGAAGCCTGATTGACGGCCTGCGCGAAGGCGGCGGAGTCGGCCTGTCCAAGCGTCGGCGGAACCACAGGCAGATCCGGATATTCGCTTTCCGGCATGAGCTGCATGGTGAAGGTCGATTTGCCCGAAGTGATGGTCATGGTCGAGCCGTCGGTGGAGAGATAGGCTTTGGCGGCTGGCAGGGATTTGGTGATGTCGGCGAGCAGTTTGCCCAGAACCAGAACGCTTCCGGCTTCGTCGATGCCGGCTTCGATGTGATGGCGGGCGGAGATGGCGTAGTTGAAAGCGGAAAGCTGGAGGGTGCCGTCAATGGCTTCCAGACGGATGCCCGCGAGAATTGGCGCTGCTGGACGGGCATCGATGACGCGTGTGGTCCATGCCACGGCGTCGGCAAGGGCTTGGGAATTGACTTCGACTTTCATGGGGTATTCCTCGTTTCGTTCGTTCCACATGCCATTCTAGCGAAGCGGCATACGGGAGAAAAAGCGTGGGGAATTCCCCGCTTTATGGTTTTGATGATTAGCTTAAGAAAAATCCTACTTCCGTAATAATAAGCCCTGTGGATAGTGTGGATAACCGCTGTTACCCCAGATTCCACAACGGTTCATTGCCAGTAGCTTTCTGTGGATAACTTCGGAACAGAGTGTGGACAAACATGGTACTTATCCACAGGCAAAAGTGCGACGAAAAGTTATCCACATTTTGCGGTGAATAGTCCACGATTTGCCCACCGGCTCCGGCGGCGTTTCCAACGCGTTTTCCACAGATTTTTCCGCGGAAAGTGGATATCCCTGTGGATAACTCGAAATAAAATGCTTCACACGCCGGCGTGTCAAGCGTTAAGTAAAAAGGTTGGTAAATTATTTACTAACCATGAGAAAAACGTTACGGGACAACGCCTGAACGGCTATAAATAGCTATCGATGACTATGCGCAATTACGCGATTACTTGTCGTTCGACCTCTGCTTGAGCTGCAGGGTCAACTCGGTCACGTAGTTGTAGATCTCCTGCTTTTCCTGCATCTCATCGTTGATGCGGGTGTACGCGTGCATCACGGTGGTGTGATCCTTGCCCCCGAACACCAACCCGATGTCGTTGAGGCTCATGCTGGTCAGCTCTCTCACCAGATACATGGCGATCTGACGTGCCAACGCGATCTTCTTGGTGCGGGACCGGCCCACGATGTCATCGAAGGTCAGATAGAAGTACTTCGCCACCTGACTGATGATGTCCGCGGGCTTGATCTCCACATCGGTGGTGAAGAAGTCCTGCAAAGTCTGCTCAGCCAACGCCCGGGTGACCGGCTGGTTGCTCAGCGAGGCCATGGCCGTCACACGATTCAGAGCGCCTTCAAGCTCTCGGATGTTCTCGGTGAAGCGTTCCGCGATGAGATTGAGCACGTCATTGGGGATATCGGACGCGTTCATGGTCGCGATCATGCGCAGAATGGCGATTCGTGTCTCCAAATCCGGCGGTTTAACGTCGACGGTCAGACCGGATTCGAAGCGGGAGATCAGACGTTCGTTGAATCCCTGCAGGTCCTTCGGTGGCACATCGGAGGCGATCACGATGCGCTTGTTGGCCTGGTGCAGGGTATTGAACGTATGGAAGAACTGCTCAAGCGTCGCGTCCTTGCCGCTCAGGAACTGGATGTCGTCGATGAGCAGCACGTCCACCTCACGGTAGCGGCGGTTGAATTCCTTGATCTGTCCGGAGCTCTGGTTGGTGTCCGCCAGGGCCTCGATGAACTCGTTGGTGAACTCCTCGCTGGTCACATAGCGTACCTTGAGGTTGGGGTCCTTGACCAGCGCGTAGTTGCCGATGGCGTTCAGCAGGTGGGTCTTGCCCAGGCCGGAGCCGCCGTAGATACACAAAGGATTGAAATCATGCCCCGATCCTTCGGCCACGGCCAGCGCCACGGTACGCGCGAAACGATTGGAATCGCCTGGCACGAAGGTGTCGAAGGTGGCGTTCTTGTTCAGATGGGTCTCAGGGTCGAGTAAAGGCCTGTTCTGGCCGCTTTGGAAGTTGTTGTGATGTTCCGGCGGCATGGTCGTCGGAATCGGCAGCTGGCCCTGCGTAGTCTCGTTTGCGGGTGCCTTCGTGGGCGTCTTCACCGGCGTTTTTGCCGGAGATTTCACGGGGGAGAAGCGCGGATAGTTTTCGATGGGCGCCGGTTCGGGCTTCGCGGGCTTTTCCACGATTTTGAATGCGGGGAAGATGTCCTGTTCGGCCGATTCGCGCAGCGCCTCCATCAGCGGCTGGTTCAGTTCGGTCTGGAGCGCCTGCTGGGCTGCGGCGGAGGGGACGCACAACATGATGGTGGGACCCCACATGCCTTCCGGATAGACGTTTTCCAGCCAGCTTCTGTCCCGCACGGACAGCGATGGATTCTGATGCAGCAACGCCAGAGCGTCGGACCATACCCCACGAGCCTGTTCGAGAGGGTCTGTTGTCGTATTTTCGGCCACGGATAACCCCTTTCTCGATAGACGTGCCATTACGGTGCAACTGTATATTTGTACTCTTTTTTCCCCAGGTTATCCACCGGGGCGCGTGTTGAAAAACCTGAATTGTGAATAACGTTGATGTGATTTGTGGATAACTTTTGTGGGGAATTCGGCGGAATAGCAACGATTCTGTGGATTATTCTTCGTGGGGAATCCCCATAAAAATGTGAAGGAAACGGTTGGGAATTTCATTCTGTTCAGGGGTCAGAGTAATTTAGTAGAGCTTGACTCATGAGGAGCCGTGCCTTGGCATGGCTAAAACACCGGGAGCATTAATTATGAAGAGGACATTCCAGCCGAACAACCGCCGTCGTCACATGAAGCACGGTTTCCGTCAGCGTATGCGCACCCGCGCGGGCCGCGCTCTGATCAACCGTCGTCGCGCCAAGGGCCGCAAGTCCCTCGCTGCCTGATTTTTTAGTGGCATAGAGCGGTGGAACGGCTGAAAAGCCATCGCGATTTCGTTGCGGTGCTCAAACGCCGTCGTAGGGTATCGCGTGAGGACATCGTCGTGCATTATCTGATGCGCGACGATGCCGTAACGGGCGATACCACGACGGTGCATGGTCGTCGTATAGGCCTGGCCGTTTCCAAAGCCGTTGGCAACGCGGTCACGCGTAATGCTGTGAAAAGGCGTTTCCGCGTGCTTGCGCGGAAATACGAATCTCTATTACCTGAATCCTGCGATATCGTGTTGCGCGCCAAGCCAAGTGCCGCACGTGCCGATTTTTTGTCGCTCGAGCAGCAGATAGCGGCATGTTTTGAAGCGGTGAAGCGTAAAACCGCCCAGCATCAATGAGCGAACATCGCCGTCGTCATTGGACGGTGCAGCTCATCCGCTGGTATCAAAAGCATATTTCCGCCCGTACCGCACCCCGATGCCGGTATTATCCAAGCTGCTCGAATTATGCGATTCAGGCGATTGAACGATTTGGCTGCCTTAAGGGTGGCCTTCTTGCGTTATTGCGCCTTCTTCGCTGCAATCAATGGAACCGTGGTGGGATCGACGATGTTCCGCAGCTCTATTCCTTGTTTTACAGATGTTCGTGGTCGAAGGCACACGAGGAGCCTCGACTCACGCCTCTGGACGTAGAAAAACCTATAGGCGATAAGGAGAATGGCCTGTAATGAATCAAGATCAATTCCTCCTCGACAGTGGTTTCTGGGGCTGGCTGTATAAGCTCCTGTACCCTGTCGAGTGGCTTATGACGCAGATCATGGCCGTATTCCACAAGTTCCTGGTGATGCTGGGCATGAACGAGATCGGTTTCTCGTGGGTCATGTCCATCGTGTTCCTGGTGATTGTGGTCCAGGCGTGCGTGTTCCCGCTCTTCTATAAGTCCATGAAGGGCATGCGCAAGATGCAGTCCCAGATGGCTGTCATGCAGCCCAAGATGCAGCGCATCCAGAACAAGTACAAGGGCAAGAACGATCCGGCCAGCAAAGAGGCCATGCAGCGCGAGCTCATGAAGCTGTATGAGGACAACGACGCGAATCCGATGGGTGGCTGCACATCCATGCTGCCTATGTTCGTGCAGGGCCCCGTGTTCATGTGCATGTTCTACACACTGTCGGCCATCCCGTACATCGCACGCGGCAAATTCAGGAACGGACAGGGCCTTGGCGCCTTCGACATCGCCACGGCCAAGGAATTCACCTCCACCACGGTGTTCGGCGTGAACGTGGCCGAGAACTTCACCACGGCAGCCGTGTACGGCAAGGTGGTCATCGCCATCTTCGTCGCGTTGATGTGCTTCTGCCTGTGGTTCATGCAGTACAACAGCATGAAGCGCAATATGGCGCAGACCGCTGCGAACAAGCAGACCGAAATGATGCAGAAGATGATGCTGTGGCTGTTCCCGATCATGTACATCTTCTCGGGTATCACCATGCCGTTCGCCGTGCTGGTCTACTGGCTCACCAACAACATCTGCAACCTGTTGCGTTCCATCTGGCAGATCCACGTCTTCCCGACCCCGGGCTCGCCCGCGGCCGAAGCGAAGGAGAAGCGCGACCATGCCCATGAGAACGCCCGCCGCGCCAAGGCCGGCCTGCCGTCCCTCGAGGAGGAGGAGCTGCAGAAGGCCAAGGAAGCCGCCGAGAACAAGGAAAAGAACGGCTACCAGCGCGTGCAGCCGAGTCGCAAGAAAAAGAAGAAGAAATAAGTATTGGGTGTGTCCTGTGTTCCACGTGAAACACAGGACACACCGCTTTATATGCGGTCACCAACGTGATACACAACAATCGCTAGACTTGAATAACAAGAACCCCGCTCAAAGGAGTACAGAACCATGGCGCAAGATGATGAGAAGACCATCGATCAGCTCAATGAGGAAGCTGATATCGCTGCCGATTATCTCGAAGGATTGCTCGACATCGCCGATTACGAAGGCGATATAGAAATGGGCGTGCGCAACAATCGTCCGATGGTGCAGATCGTCGCCGACGACGATACCGACATCAAGCATCTGATCGGACGCAACGGGGAAGTGGTCGACGCGTTGCAGCAGCTGACCCGCCTTGCCGTGCAGCAGAAGACCGGCGAACGCTCCCACCTCATCGTGGACGTCGACGGCTTCCTGAAGCGCAAGCGCCAGCGTCTGCACGACCTCGCCTTGGATGCCATCGACGAGGCCCGTGAGACCGGCGAACCGGTGGATTTGAAGCCGATGAATTCCTTCGAGCGCAAGATCGTCCATGATGTCGTGCGCGAAGAGGGTATGAAGTCGCGTTCCCACGGTGAGGAGCCGCATCGTTACGTCACGGTGTACGTCAAGGCCTCCGCGGTCGATGACATCGATGATATTGATGACGAAGGCTGAAAAGCCGCACTGGTTTCACGTGAAACACACTTAAGCGCTGCTCGTTTGAGTGGCGCTTTTTTGTTGGATTTTCCCAGGAAAAGTAAATCTGGCATGTCGGGCTTTTCTGTGGATTCTTTTCCAGGCCGCAATTATTATTTGCTGTTTTAAGTGCGCTGCGGCCGCCATATTTCGTTCCCGACACACTCAAGGCCGTTCGGCCAAGCTTACGGTCGGGAACGGAATATGGCGGCCTTCGCTTTGGGTGGCGATTGACTTGGGGCTTGTAAGCGTTCTTATGGCCGGAGGTATTACAGCTTCGCAACCCTGTTTCTATAAGCGCCTTTGGCTGGAGGTACAAGCTTTCGCTTTGGGAGAGACGTTTACCTGGGGGATCGTAAGTGCCTTTGAGGTTGGAGACATCTTTCTAGACTTTGGGCCTTCGCCGTGTGACGTGGGGCGAGGAGGGAAGGGAATGCAAATAATGGGGCTGGGGTTGTGTGTCACGTGGTGGGAGGGAGGGAATGGGATATAGGATGGTGACCATGAGTGATGTGCATGACGAATTGGACGGATCGCCTATTCTTGAGGAAGTGCTTGGCGATGCGTTGGACAAGCTTAAGGTGTTTCACGTGAAACTCGCCACGGAAGGCGAGCCGCGTGGATTGATTGGGCCGAGGGACGTCGGCATCATCTGGGAGCGTCATATCCTGAATTCCGCCGCCATTGTGCCCTTTGTGCGTGAGGCCACGGCGAAAAGACAGTTCAAGACGGTTGCGGATATCGGCAGCGGTGGTGGTTTCCCAGGCATCGTGGCTGCCGCCTGCCTTCCGGACCATCGATTCACCTTGGTGGAGCCGATGGAGCGCCGTGTCGAATGGCTCCATGAATGCGTCGAGGAGATGGGCTTGGAGAACGTCTCCATCGTGCGTTCCCGTGCCGACGCGGTGATCGATGCCGTCCGAGGTCCGAAGGGAGGACGAAAGGGCAGGGGAGTGGAAGCCGTTGATCTTGACGGCAATCCCATCCACATGACCCATCCTTTCGCCGTGGTGACCTGCCGTGCCGTCGCTCCGATGACCAAGCTGTCCGGATGGACGCTTCCGCTGCTGGACAAAGGCGGACGTCTGGTCGCGTTGAAAGGACGCTCCGCGCAGGATGAGATCGTCAAGGCGGCCAAGGAGATTTCGAAGAACGGCGGAATCCATTCGCGTGTGGTGGATGCTGAAGTCGGGCCCGGACTTGAATCGACGCATGTCCTGATGGTGGATAAGCGATAAGTTATCCACAAAACGGCGCAAGTTATCCACACTATCCACAATCGTTGGAACGCTTCGAAAATGCTTTTAAAAAAGCTTGAATTTGCAACGATTGTTCGGTGGATAACTTTTGGGTGATTGGATGGGTTATCCACCAACTATCCACCATTGTCCACAATGGTGCGAGGGGCTGCGCTCGGACGGGAATCTGTCCACACGAATGATGAAACTTGAGTTTGAATATGCATAGGAAGGCTAGTTCATGACTGGACCTGGTGAACCAGATAATCTGACTTCGATGGAATCCGCAACGGATACCATCAAGCGAATCTTCAAGGGATCGAATTCCCCGGTTGGCGCGCAGATCGCGGATGAATCATCGCGGTACAAGGCGCTGGAACATGCCGTCTGCCCGAAACCGGCGCAGACGCGACTGATTGCCGTGGCCAATCAGAAGGGTGGCGTCGGCAAAACCACATCCGCAGTGAATCTGTCCGCGGCCCTGGCTCATTTCGGCTGCAGGGTGCTGCTCATCGACATGGATCCTCAGGGCAATGCCTCCACCGCCCTGGGCGCTCCGCACGCTTCCGGACAGCCTTCCGTATATGACGTCATCGAAGGACGCAAGCGCATTGCGGAAGTCAAAACCACATGTCCCGACTTTGAGAACCTCGATGTGGTTCCCGCTTCCATCGATCTGAGTGGTGCGGAATTGGAGGTCGCCGATATGGCGGACCGCAATTCTCTGCTGAAGAACGCGGTGGACGAGTTCCTTGAAACCAGCGAGGATCATTATGATTACGTGATCATCGACTGCCCGCCCAGCCTGGGCCTGTTGGTGATCAACGCCATGTGCGCCGTGCATGAGATGCTGATTCCGATCCAGGCCGAATACTATGCGCTGGAAGGTTTGGGGCAGCTCATCAACACCATTGGCCTGGTGCAAGAGCATTACAACCCGTCGTTGCTGGTCTCCACGATGCTCATCACCATGTACGACAAGCGCACGTTGCTGAGCCGCGAGGTGCATGGCGAGGTGAAGAAGCATTATCCGACGATCGTGCTTGACACCACCATTCCGCGTACGGTGAAGATCTCCGAAGCGCCGAGCTTCAATCAGAGCGTTATCGCATACGATCCCAAGGGAATGGGAGCGATTGCGTATTGCGAGGCCGCGTTGGAGCTTTCGCGTCGTTCCGAGACGGTATTGCAGGCGATTGACGCAAGAAGGAATGAGAACTGATTATGACTACGAAGTCTCGTCTTGGCAAAGGTCTCGGCGCACTGTTTCCTTCTCTTCCGGGGGAGCCCGTCTCCACGAAGCAACCCGCAAAGCAGCCCGTGGAGCGAGCCGAGGAGCCGGCGAAAGCCATTTCCAAGAATGTTCCGGATGTCGCCAAAGGCAATGCCAAGAGCGGCACCAAAGTCGATGCGAAGAACGATAGGAACGGTGCTGCCACTGCGCGTGCGTCAGTGGACGCCGTTCGGGATATGAAGAAGAGCGTTTCACGTGAAACGAAGAAGAACGCGCATCACCGTGCCAGCATGCCGTCCATCTCACTGAACGAAAGCGCCCATCCCGCCGATATGTTCTTCGGTGCCACGACCGAACCGGTTTCCGAACACAACAATTCGAAGAGTGTTTCACGTGAAACCGAATCGTCGGTAAAATCGTCCGAACGGAAGAAGAAGGACGACGAACCGGAACTGCTGCCGGTGCAGGGCGGCTATCTGGTGGAACTGCATGTGAGCGATGTCGGCCCGAATCTGCATCAGCCCCGTACCATATTCGACGAGGATGATTTGCGTGAGCTGGCGGAATCCATCAAGGAAGTCGGCGTCCTACAGCCTATCGTCGTGCGTAAGCGTCCGCAATCGCAAATCGAGGCCGCCCGTAAGGAAGCTGCCGAAAATCCGGCCGAACCGCACAATATGTTCGACGGACGCATGGATAGCATGTACGAGCTCATCATGGGCGAGCGTCGTTGGCGTGCGTCGCAAATCGCCGGTTTGAAGACGATTCCGGCGATCGTCAAAACCACCGCCGATGACGACATGCTACGTGACGCATTGCTTGAGAATCTGCATCGCGTGGCGCTGAATCCGTTGGAAGAGGCGGCCGCTTATCAGCAGATGATCGACGATTTCGGACTGACCCAGTCGCAGCTGTCGAAATCCGTTTCGAAGTCGCGTCCGCAAATCGCCAATACCTTGCGATTGCTCAATCTGCCGGCCGCCGTGCAGAAGAAGGTCGCTTCCGGTCTGCTGTCGGCCGGCCATGCGCGTGCGCTGCTTGGATTGCCGACGGAAGAGGATATGGAGCAGCTGGCCACGCGCATCATCGCCGAGGGGCTGTCCGTGCGTAGCACCGAGGAGATCGTCTCCATGAAGGTGGCTGAAAGCAACCAGGAGAAGAAGCCGAAGGCCAGCAAGCTCAACCCGTGGGCCGGCACTCCTGTCCAGGTTGGTCTGGAGAAGCGCTTCGGCACCAAGGTATCCATCAAAGGATCAAAGAAGCATGGGCGCATCGAAATAGTGTTCACGTCGGAAGACGACATGGACCGGATCGTCGATTTGCTTATGCAGCAGCAGAAGTGAGATATGCCTGGGCATCCAGCGCGGCTCGGCATCCCATGCCCGCCGCGCTGATGGCCTGACGGTACACGCTGTCCACGCAATCGCCCGCGGCGAAGATGCCGGGCATGCTGGTACGCGTGCTGGCGCCTTCAACATCGATATAACCGGCCTTATCGGTGCGTACGAGCCCGTTGAGAAAGCCAGTTGTGGGAGTGTGCCCAATCGCTACGAAAACACCATTGGCGGAGATTGTGGAGCTCTTTCCGGTGGCGGTGTCGCGTACCTCCACCTCCCGCACGCCATCGTCGTCACCGCGGATTTCCTGGACCACGGCGTTAAGTATGAAATCGATTTTCGGATTGCTCCGCGCCCGTTCAACCATGATGTGCGATGCTCGGAACGTGGAACGACGGTGAATCAGGGTTACGGATGATCCGAAGCGGGACAGAAAATCCGCTTCCTCGAAGGCGCTGTCGCCTCCGCCGACCACCACAATCGGCTTGCCGCGGAAGAAGAAGCCATCGCACGTCGCACAGTAGGAGACGCCTTTTCCAGCATATTCCGCCTCGCCTGGCACGCCCAGCTTGCGATAGTCGGATCCTGTGGCGATGATCAACGCGCGTGCGTCATGCCGTTCGCCGCCGTCGAGAACGACGGTCGTGATGCCGGACGCTTCGTCACGAGAGATTGACACGGCATCGTCCTGGATGATGTCGGCACCATATTTTTCCGCCTGCCTGCGCATGTTGTCCATCAGGTCGGGGCCCATGATGCCGTCAGGGAAGCCTGGGAAATTCTCCACTTCGGTGGTGTTGACCAACTGTCCGCCCGGCGTCAGCGCGCCTGCCACGACCAACGGCTTGAAGCCGGCGCGGCCCAGATAGATCGCCGCGGTGTATCCCGCGGGGCCAGAACCGATAATCACAACATCATGCACGTCACTCATGATAGCCACTGTAATGCAAGGTCGGACGTGGCAACAATGTTTCACGTGAAACAGAAGGGCACATTGCAATGGAAGAACACGTGAAACCGAGAAGATGCGCGTGGCTGAAGAAAAAACGAAACTAAACAAACGAAACAAAAAGAGGACGTGCGGAACAATCTCCACACGTCCTCTTTTACCGTGTCGCGCGATTGCGGCGAATCAGGAATCAGAACACCTGAATCGATTCGATGTACAGCTGGCTGCCGGGAAGGCTGTTCAGCGGCACCCACAGCAGGATATCCTGCGTTTCCACGGTCTTGTCGAACTTGACATCGGTGGTTCCGCTGGCGTCGAACTCGAATTGGGCCACCTGCTCGCCCTGGGTCGGGTTCGACGTGGTGTTCACGCGGATATAGCCCTGGCCTCCGGAGGAGCGGATCTTGATCGTCATGCGGGACACCTTCTGCGACTGGCTGAGGTGCAGATAATAGCCGTATCCCTGCTGTCCATCCGGATTCGACAGGAACTGACGGTTGTCGATTTCGTACGCGGTGGTGTTCTCCGGAGCCTTCGGATCGGGGACCTGCTTGGCCTCCTTGTCGGGGCTTTTCTCGGTGGTGCCGTTCGACTGCGCGGAATCATCAGTGTCGGAGGAATCCGCATCGGCGGCGGTTCCATCCGGTCCGAAGGGGACTTTGTCGAGATTCATTTCCGGCCACGGATCTCCGGAAGTGCTGGTATCCGAAGAGGAGGAGTTCTGGAACAGCCCGTGCAGAGCGAATCCCAAGGCCACGGCCACCACGACGACCGCCACGATGATGGCCGCCACCTTGGTCTTCATGTTGCCGAACAGCTTGGCATCGGCGACTTCGGTTGAAGTGGAGGAAGAGCCTCCGTTCGGCGCGAAGCTTGGCGGAGTGGGGGCTGTTACCGAATTCTGGTACGCCTCCTCGATCGCGTCCTGCTCCGCCTTCAACGCACGCGCGGACTCCTCTCCGGGCTGGATGACGCGTCCATCGGGCCCGATCACCGGAATGCGTCCAGTCTTCTCCAGCTGCGAATCGTCGGTCTGCTTATCCGACGAAGGCGCGGAGACGCGGATGGGGAAGGAGAAGGGGTAGTCGTCGGTCGCTTCGTCGGCACCGTCGATATCCTCCTCGGTCAGGATTTCACGACCGTTCTTCCACAGCGATTTCACGGCACCGCTCGTCGCCGCCACGCCCTTGGCCAGTGCCTCCTTGCTGTCGGACAGATCGGTGTGTGGAACGGGGGCTTCAAACGTCATTTCGGGGATACTGCCGGATTCGCTAAGCGTTTCCGGAAGCGGGAAAGTGTCCTGTTCGAGAGCCTGCAATAGGGGGACGTTGACAATCGAGCATTCCGAGTTCGCGGAAGGCAGAATCACGTCGGTGCCGTGCAGTTGCGCAAGCGGCTGGTAATCACCCAGCAACGCCTCCAATTCGGCGACGGTCGCCATCGGCACGGTCGGGAAGCCATCCTTCTCCTTGAGGTTCAGACCACGCTTGCAGATCACGCGGAATTCCATTGGAACGTTCGGTGCGATCGCATCAAGATGGAAATCCGTGGACAAGGTTGACGGCTGCCGCGTCAGCAGCGAATACAGTAAAGCGGCTACCTGCCGAATCGCAAGCTGTTCCTTGCTTTCCGTGACCTGCGCGCGCGATGTGTCGGCGAGCATGACGCTGATGGGGGCGTCGGCGATCTCCACGCCGTTGCGGGTCAGACGTACGGTATCCGTATTGATCGAGAAATGGGTGAGGCTGTCCTTCTGCAGCACATGGAAGGCTTCGACGACCTCGCCGAGGATGGAGCGTATCGCAGTGAAGCTCAGCGGCTTGTCGCGCGACGTGAGGTATTCGGTCAGCGGCATGCCGGCATCGAGCTGCGTGACGACCAGAGCCACCTCGCCGACGTGCTGGAGCTGAAGGACCTGGGTGAAGTGGGAGTCGTGGGAGATCGCCAGCATGGATGCCGTGGCGTTGACGTCCTGCAGCGCCTTGCGATTGTTGACGATGAAAAGCTGGCAATCCCTGGCGAGCACATGGTCGCTCGCCTTCCAGACCTGCAGGCCGGTTTCCTCACGCAATGGCGAAACCAGCACATAGCGGTTGCTGATGGTATCTCCCAGTTGAGGTTTCATGGTTTCCTTCAACTTCTGTAACGATGGATGATTCTACTTGTGGTTCTGTTCCTGTTCGCCGTTTTCGGCGTCGCTTCGCCCCAGTTTACCGTTGGGGCTGGTCGGCTTGACGGGTCTGCTGGCAAGCCCTGGGATACGTGAAACGATCATGGTTTTCACGGAAACGAGTTCCTCGGAACGCAGCGCCCACAGGCATGCCAGATAGACGATGGCGATGATGATGGCCAGGATCATCGCGGACAGAACGGCCTGCCCCCAATTCATGACGCCGTCGTCGCGTCCGATACGCGCTCCGACCAGTCGATAGACGCCGTCGCGGCAGAACAGGCCCACGACGATCGCAGCGATTTCCGCGATGATGGATTTCGTATAGGAAAGGAAGATGCGTCGTCCGTCCACGTTGCCGTTGAATCGCTTGCGCAGCATGACGAAGAGGATCGGGAACGGTAGCATGAAGCTCAATGTGCCGGATACGCCAATCAACGTGACCCATTCGGTCGGCGGCAATACCGCCTCGCCGACCAGCAGGACGATCACCTGCGTTCCGATGGCCATGACGGTGAACAGGAACGGATTCCTGCCGTCCTCGAACGAATAGAAGGTTCGTTGGATGATCAGGTAGGAGCTGGCGAACGGAATGCCGAGACCAAGTGCGACCAATGGTCCGCACATGAGCAGCGCCTCGCGTACGGTCACGGACGGCAGCAGCGACAGGATGATCGGCAACGGAAGCACCACGAACGCGGCTCCGAAGAAGCACATGATCAGGCCCATGACCCGCAACGATTGGCTTAGATCGTCGCGCGCCTCGGCGAGGTTGCGTTCGGCGATCGCCCGGGAGATTTTCGGGAAGATGGCGGTGGCCACGGACACCGCGATCAGCGAATAGGGGAGCATGTAGATGGTGTACGCGTTCTGGTAGGTCGCGTTGCCGGCCACGTCGAGCGGGTTGATGTGGAACGCCAGTTGTGCCGTGCGTGGCGCGCTGGTGGCGATGCGGGTGATCAGGATGTTGCCGATCTGGTCGACGATGACGATGCCGACGCTCCA
>NZ_JBNMKH010000009.1:0-40990 GCF_050874245.1 Bifidobacterium sp.
CAGTTCGGCGATGTGGACCACGTCCTGCTGGGAGGACAGCTTGCCGGAGGTCAGCAGGATGTACGGATCTTCGAGCACTGCGGTCTGGTCATCGGCGTTGGTCACGAAGTACGGGGCGATATAGCCCTTGTCGAAACGCATGCCCTCGGTGAAGTCCAGATCCAGGCCGAAGCGGTTGTTGTCCTCAACGGTCACGACGCCGTCCTGGCCGACCTTGTCCAGAGCCTCGGCGATCTTCTCGCCGACCTCGGGATCGGCGGCGGAGATCGTTGCGGTGGCAGCGATCTGGTCCTTGGTCTCAACATCCTTGGCGGCTGCGATAAGTTCCTTGACGATGGCATCGGAAGCCTTCTCGATGCCACGACGCAGCGCAATCGGGTTGGAACCGGCGGTGACGTTCTTCAAGCCCTCATGCACCAGGGATTGGGCCAGCACGGTCGCGGTGGTGGTGCCGTCGCCAGCGACGTCATCGGTCTTCTTGGCTACTTCCTTGACCAGTTCGGCGCCGATGCGCTCGTACGGATCGTCCAGATCGATTTCCTTGGCGATGGAGACGCCATCATTGGTGATGGTCGGAGCGCCATAAGTCTTGTCAAGCACCACGTTGCGGCCCTTGGGACCAAGGGTGACCTTGACGGTGTCAGCGAGCTTGTCGAGACCCGCGAGCATTCCCTGACGAGCTTCGTCGTCATATGCAATCATCTTTGCCATTGTTCCTCCACATATGGCTACACGGTACTGTTTCCACCTTCGGAGCGACAATCAGAACCAGCCGTCAGCTGCCGGTTATCACTCTCACTCGTCGAGTGCTAATTCGCAGATTAGCACTCTCAGGTCGAGAGTGCCAAACTCTACGCCGATCTTTGCGCTGTGAGCAAGATAGGAGCACCAATCAAATAACCGACAATCCTTGGAAGACCAAGGAAAACAAAAGAAGTCTCACCCCATCAGGGCGAGACTTCCGCAAAATCCCTACGGCGTTTTCAGTTCAGCAACACCACGACAATTGGAGTGGTCAAGGAGCTTGACTGCTCGACGTTGGCGATGTTCAGGGTCTGCGCGACATTCTCCGCGGTAGCCTTGTCGGCTTCGTTCTGATACCAGACCACGGTCTGGCTGGGGACATTGCCCGTCGGATTATCGGCGGTCACGCTGGTGTATCCGGCCTGCGTCAGGGCATCCGCCTTGCTTTTGGCATAACCGGTGATATTGGTGGCGTTCACCACACGAATCTGCGTGCCCAGATTCACGCTCTGGTTCGCTTCGGTATTCTGGTCGGAATCCGTGGCATCGCTCGACTGCCCATCAGACGAATCGTCGGCCTGTTCCTTGTTCTTGTCCGTATTCTTGTTCGCCGCCTCGGACTTGCTCTCAGACTTCTTGCCCGTGCTGGTGGAAGAGGTGGAGGAGCTTTCCTTGGCCGCCCAAGGCATTTTCAGGCTGCCGGCCTCTCCCGAGTAGATTCCCCAGAACAACAGGCCCGCAAGCAGGGACGCGACGACGACAATCACATACGGCATGGCTCGGGATGCCGCGGAACGCGCGCCACGATGCACGCCCATCGGCCCGGCCGGAGGATTGTCGAACATATCCTTGGCGTAGGATTCGTAGGTCTCCTTGCCCTGTTTAGCCATTTTCTGCAACCTCATTTCTTGCGTCTGTACCACCCAGTGTAACGACCCGTACAGTCAGTCCACAATCGATACGACCGATTCCATACCCCGCTCCCATATGTCGTTTCACGAAAATCGGCATGGCCGGCCGCACCGCCCGTCGTACAGTAGGACAATATGACCCATATCAAACCATTGAAAGAACTCGTGGAGCCCGGATGGGCGCAAGCCCTTGCCGACGTGGAGCCCCAAGTGCATCACATGGGCGATTTCCTGCGATCGGAGATCGCGGCGGGACGGCGATATCTTCCGGCAAGCAAGAACATTCTGCGGGCATTCACCATCCCGTTCGACAGCATCAAGGTGTTGATCGTAGGACAGGACCCCTACCCCACGCCGGGGCATCCGGTGGGATTGAGCTTCTGCGTGGCACCGGACGTCAAGCCCATTCCACGCAGCCTGGCGAACATCTATACGGAGCTGACCGACGATCTGGGCGTTCCCATGCCCGTCAACGGCGATCTGACGCCTTGGACACGGCAGGGTGTCATGCTGCTCAACAGATGCCTGACCGTCGAACCGGGCAAACCGGGCAGCCATCAGGGCAAAGGCTGGGAAGAAGTCACCGACGCGGCCATCAGCGCATTGAACAACCGCCGCGGCCCCGATGGCAACATCAAGCCTTTGGTCGCCATCCTGTGGGGACGCAAGGCCCAAACGCTGGAACCATTGCTGACCAACGCGTTCATCATCAAATCGCCGCATCCCAGTCCGATGTCCGCGCGATACGGCTTCTTCGGCTCCAAGCCTTTCTCCCGCGCCAACCAAGCGCTCATCGAAGCCGGGGAGACGCCTGTGAACTGGGCGCTCCCGTCAGCTTGACCCGGTAAGGTAGCATTCATGGCTTTATTCCCTCCTAAAAAACCGATTCCGGTCCCAGCGCCCATCCCGATGCCGACGACCGCGCAACCAAACACCCTGTCGGCCGAAGACATCGCACGCGCCAGAAACATCGGATCGCAGATCCGCAGCCGTTTCGCACAGACCTTGGTCGGACAGGACAATCTTCGCGAGTCCCTGATCACCACCTTGGTGGCGGGAGGCCATATTCTCATCGAATCGGTTCCCGGACTGGCCAAGACCACCGCAGCCCAGACGCTGGCCACTTCCGTATCCGGCTCGTTCAAACGCGTGCAATGCACGCCCGATCTGATGCCTTCCGACCTGATCGGCACGCAGGTCTTCGATTTCGCCACACAGAAGTTCTCCACGCAGATCGGACCGATTCATGCCAACTTCGTGCTGCTGGACGAAATCAACCGATCCAACGCGAAAACCCAGTCCGCCATGCTGGAAGCCATGGCAGAAGGCGCCACCACCATCGGCGGACAACGAATCGCGCTGCCGAAGCCGTTCATGGTCATCGCCACGCAGAATCCCATCGAGGAGGAGGGCACTTTCAACCTTCCGGAAGCGCAGATGGACCGTTTCATGATGAAAGCCGTGCTTACCTATCCAACACCCCAAGAGGAACAGAGCATGCTCGCCATGCTCACCCATCGCGGCTATGACACCGTAGACCAGAACGCCCTGACCGGAACCCCCGTCTCCATCAGCGACGTCGAATTCCTGCGCTCCGCGGCCCGCCGCGTGCACGTGTCCGACGCGATCATGCAATACGTCGTAGATATCACGGCCACGTCCCGAGGAGCCGGCACCAAGCCGGTGCAGGGACTGTCCTCTCTGGTCCGTCTCGGCGCCTCGCCACGCGCGTCCATCGCACTGATTCGTATCGGACAGGCCAACGCCCTGCTGCAGGGACGCGATTACGTCGTTCCGGAGGACGTGAAGGCCTTCGCCCACGAAGTGCTGCGCCATCGTGTGCTGCTGACGTTCGAAGCGCTCGCCGATGGCGTCACCAGTGACCAGGTCGTGGATTCCATCGTCCAGGCGGTTCCCGTTCCATGATCGGCCAGACCCGTTCCGACGATCCGATCCGCAGGAAAATCGAAACGCTTGGAACCACGATGAGCCTGCCTACGGTGCGCAAGGCACTTGGCATTCTGGAAGGCGCGCATGCGTCGAGCAAGCGTTTCGGATCGGATGACGTCATGGACATCCATGCCTACGAGCCCGGTGACGAAGCCAAGCGCATCGATTGGAAAACCAGCGCCCGCGTGGGCCGTCCGATGGTGGTGCTGCGTGAACGCCCATCGACGTCGAAGGCTTGGCTTCTGCTCGACATCGGCCAGGAGATGACCGCCGCATGTCCGTCCGGGGAGCAGGCGTATCAAGTGGCGGCAAACGCGTTGTGCATGTTCGCCGCGCTCAGTCTGCGTCGTAGCGACGAGGTGTCCATCGTGTTCGGCGACAGTTCGGCCATAACCCGTGTGCCATTCAACGGCGGATTGGCGCAATTCGAACGGACTCTGGACACCGCGCTACAACGCGTTTGGAACAAACCCCGCAATATCGACGCGTTGTTGGAGTACGCACGGAGCATCCGCGACAGAGATGCGCTGATCGTGCTCGCCACTGAGGAGCATGCACTGGAGGAACGCCATCTGCACGATATCAAAGCCATCGCAAGAACCCACCCGATGGTGCTTATCGACGTGGCCACCATCAATCCCTTCGACACCGGCCACGCCGAATCGGTGGTCGATGGCCGGAACGGACGACGTGTCCCCGCTTTCCTGCGCAACGCGCGGACAGCAGGACAGGTACGCACGCATCGCGAATATCTTGCGGCAGCCATCAGGCATGAGCTGAACCGCTGCGGCTCGACGGTCATCCGTTCCGATTCCAGCGAACGCATGTTCCATGAATTCGTGCATATGGTTTCCGTCTCCGTGGCACGGTCCACGCGCTATCAGCCGGGTATCCCATCCACGTCGAATCCTGGAGGCAAGGCATGACGTTTCTCCTTGCCGAAGGCGATCTCACCATCAGAGGACAGATTCATTTCGAAAACGGCCTGGTCGCCGCCATCGTGGCCTGTCTACTGGGCATCGTCATCCTAATCACGCTTACGGTGTGGCTGTCCAAGCCGAGTTCGAGACCACCCAGAAGCGACGATCACGGGCGTCACGCACCTGCCGAAAAATCCGTATGGCACCAGCGCATCGAGGATATCGTCTCGCGTCACGCCTCCGGCAAGTTGGAGCGTGAGGAGGCCTTCGCGCTGCTGGCGGCGACGGTCAGGGATTTCGTGTCCTCTGCGACCGGAACGGATATGAGCAACCGGACACTCACCGATATCGAAGCGATGCCGCGGACCACCGGCAACCAACAGAATCTCACGTTGCTCAGGCAGACCATCGAGGCGTTCTATCCTCCGGAATTCGCGGACGCCGAGCATAACCGCATCGCCAAGGACGCCACCGTCGAGCAAGCCGGCGAATGGGTGGCCCATCTTGTGGAAAGGTGGCGGTAATGCAACTGACATGGCAATGGCCCTGGGCCGCTTTGGCCGGCATCATAGTGTCGATCGCCATCGTCGCAGTCATGCTGGCATGCGCGTCACGACGTAAAGACGACGATGACCACGCCCGCACTTTCAGCCTGGATGACGATCTCAATACTGAATCAGCATCGAGGCTTTTCCGGCAATGGCGGACTCTGTCCCGGCTGGCGGCAGCCATGCTGGCTATCGCGCTGATGCTCGCCATCGCGCTGACGGCACGCCCCGGCACCGTCGACGAAAGCGAGGAAAAGGCAGCGAGCCGCGACATCGTGCTGTGCCTGGACGTCTCCGGCTCGACGCTTCCCTACGACCGCGAGGTCATCGACACCTATCGCAAGCTCGTGGACAATTTCAAAGGCGAACGCATCGGACTGAGCATCTTCAATTCGACGTCACGCACCGTCTTCCCGCTGACCGACGATTACGAGCTGGTATCCAAACAACTCGACAAGGCGAGCAGCATCCTCAAAGGCGTCGAATCGCAAGACGATATCGACAAAATGAAGGAAAGCGACTATCAGGCGCTTTCCGATTGGCTGGAGGGCACGCAGAACCGCAAGGAATCCACCTCGCTGATCGGCGACGGCGTGGTAAGCTGCGCGGCCATGCTTCCCGGATTCGCATACGGAAACGCCACTGCCACGAACACCGACCGTCAACGCGCGGCATCGATTGTGCTCGCCACCGACAACGTCGTTTCCGGAAAGCCGACGTACACGCTCACCGAAGCGCTGGATCTGACCCGTCAGGCGAGAATCTCCGTGGATGGACTGTTCTCCGGACCGAAACAAAGCGAGTCCGACCAGACCACCAAGGATTTCAGATCCGCCATCGAGACACGCCACGGAGTGTTTCTCACCCAATCGGACGGCGCATCAGTCTCCTCGCTGGTCAAGGAGATCGAATCACGCAGAAACCATGAAAGCCAGGCGAAGAACAAGGCCGCGATAACGGACGCTCCGGGATGGTGGACGCTCGCATTGGCCATTGTTCTGGTGATCTGGCTGGCATTGACTTGGAGGTTGAGACGATGAACCATCTGACGCTCTCCCCTGCTTTGGGATGGCCGGTCGGCACCGCCATCGCCCTGGTCATGCTGGCATGCGCCGTCACGCAGATCGTGTTGCACGTCCGGCGTCGCGCGGATAGCGACGAGACCGTCTGGGCATGCGTCCGCCGCGTGCTCTTATGCGTACTCGTCTCCATCATGGCGCTGACGCCCAGCATGGTGTCCGAAACGAACAGCCGGGCGGTGAACGCCACCGATGTGGTGGTGGCCGTCGACGTGACCGGATCCATGGCGGTCAAAGACGCGCGATATGGATCCGACGAACAGATCAGCCGCCTTGACGCAGCCAAACAGGCGGTGAAGGACATCACTGGCCTTTACCCGAATTCCAGCTTCGCCGCCTTGCGGTTCGGGGCTTCCAGCACATTGGACGTGCCACTGACCCCGGATTCGAACGCGATTGGCAACTGGGCGGATACGCTCGCTCCAGAGGCGACCTCCGTGTCCGCGGGGTCGACGCTGGATGTTCCGATCGACCGGCTGCTGCTGACATGCAAATCCATCCACGAGCAGCATCCGGATGACGCGATCGTGCTGTACCTGATTTCCGACGGCGAGCAGACCTCTGCGAAGGCGCGACGTACGTTCTCTTCGCTGCGGCGATACCTGTCCGACGCGTTCACCGTAGCCGTGGGCAGCGAACAGGGAGGCAATGTCCCATTGTCTGTGGACGGTGCCAGTGACACTGACGACCAATGGGTGACCGACCCAGATACCGGGCAGCCTGGCGTGTCGCGCATGAACACGGAGGAGATGAAAACCATCGCCGATGAGATGAGCGGCACCGCGCTGGTGTTGGACAGCTCCCACACCATGCGGGATGGCGTGTCCAAGGAGGCGTCTGACAAGTGGCGTGTCACGCGCACGGACAAACGCCGTACCAGAACGGTGGCCGTCGTGTGGCCTTTGGCCATTGCGGTCGGCCTGCTGCTTGCCTGCGAGCTGGGGGCATGGATGACGCAATCAAGGAGGCTGCTGTGAGCGGAACACCGAAAAGGGCGCGCGCTTCGCTGACCATACGCATCGGACTGGTCGTTCTGGCCGCGCTGCTGGGCGCTGTCGCGTTGCTGTCCGTGGTCAATCTCGCCGCCAACGGCAATTACAACCATGCCACGCGGTCTTTGCAGGAGAACATCAAAACCAGCAAACAAGACAATGTCGATTGGGACAAACTGCGCGTCCGGCAACAGCAGACTGACGCCCAATTCGACGATGCCGGCGAGATGCGGGCGTTGCTGCTGCCCCGATTGCGTGAATCGATCGACCATAACAGCCGCATCTCCAACCAACTCACCAAATCCATCATCGAAAAAACCAAAACGGACAAGGACGATCAATCCAACTCCGATACGGATGCCGACGCACGGCGGACGGACGGCTCGGAGTCGAAGAAAGACACCAAACTCACCGACGCGCAACGCGAAAAAGTGGACGAGTTGCTGAAACAAAACGCCCAATCCACGCAATCCGACTCGGACGCGAATGACGCCGGTTCCGCCGCGAAACAGAACACGAACAAGTCATCATCACAGACCAAACCCTGGTGAGAGGGATGCCACAGCCAAAGTTATCCACCATGCCGTCGGCATACGTTCGCTGATTTTCCAACGACGACACGCCGACGGTATGCATTTCCGACATTCTCCGACCACAGGCAGCGCACACGTGGCGACAATGACGCGGGGCATGTTCCAATGGCGTCATGAACATTCCAAACACATCCTTATCAAACGTATTTCCGGAAAGCGGAATATCGCATGCCCCGGCATCGCAGCCAGGAGCTCCATGCCGATGCCGCATCGGAGTCCAGATGGCCCAAACGTTGATCAACGCCGGACTCACCGCCGCGTTGCGCCGTCTTGACGAAATCGACGTCTCAGCGGCATCCGGCCGACTGCCCGATTGGACGGGAGAGGCAGCAGAAGCATACCGTGACCGCCTCAACCGCATCGCCAGGCAATCAGCGCTGTTGCGTGATGGCATACTTGCCACCTCGCGTCTCCTATGGTCGGAGGGTGTGGCATGAACCAGCAGGTAACAGCCAGAATCATCGGCGGGAAGAAGCTCTCCACCGCCGAATACAGGGAATATCTCAACACTGCACGGAACCTGAGCGATGGAGCGCGCAAACTCGGCATCTCCCAAAAGGAGTTCGCCGCCATGAGCGTGGAGCTCAAGGCACACCCTTATATAGCGCCGTTCCTGGGAACGCTATACGGCGGAGGAATGCTGTGCATGGCGTCGGACCACGTCAATCTGCCGTACCGGCATCTGCTCGAACGATGCGAGGACCATGCGCGAGCGCTTCAAGCCATGGCTTCTCAGCTCACCGAATTATCGGAAGCCATCATCCGAGCCCAATCACTCTACGAACGCGCCGAGGAGATCAGCAGGCGAAGCATGAACAACGCGTTGCGCTCGATTTTCCTGTCCGCTCCCCAAGCCGCCGGCGTAGCCTTGGGGCTCAGCGCGCTGAAAGGTGCGAAAACCAGTTTCGCCAAGGAGGGAAAACTCAACTGGTGCTATCTCGTGGAATCCACCGCGTGGATGCAGGAACCGTTCGTAAGCGCCATCGGGCTCCATGCGGACAGGCTCAACATCCCCGAACGGCCCAAGGATCTCAAATCCACACTGGAACTGATCACCAGCCGGATGTTCCCTCTTGCCGACGTCAAATCCTTCGACCAGGCCGATCACACGGGAAGATCGGTCAATCGAGGTCTCAGGCAAATCAACAGGCTGCTCATACCGTATTATGACGCGACCCATGGGGACAGCCTTACGGTGACCCGGGTCTACCCGAAAACCGATGTGGTCACGGGCGGCAAAAGCACGAAGGACGCCATAGCGGACCAACGCCGACTGTCGGAGGGCCCATTGAACGGCGATCGCGAAAGCGGATTGGAGTACGGAACCATCGCGATATGCAAGTACCTCAAGGCCGACGGAACATACGCATGGCGAATCACCATTCCCGGAACGGATGGCAACCATGACTCCCCCATGGACTGGTACACCAATTTCGAGCTGATGAGCGCGGACGAACAGCAACGCGGAGCCGCGGAAAGCCTCCGCTTCCTTCGAGAGGCCATGGAACAGGCCGGCATCCAGCCGGATGAACCCGTGGAGCTTGTAGGACATTCGCAGGGCGGCATCATCGCGGCCGCCGCCGCGGCCGATATGCAGGACGAATACGACATCCAGCACATCGCCACATTCGGATCTCCCATCGCGAATTTCGACATTCCGGAGAAAACCATGGTCACCGCCATCGAAATGGACAACGAAGGCATCGCGGCCCTCGACGGAGCGGCCAATCCCAATACCGAGAATTGGCTCACCATACGGGGCTCGGTCCATGAGGAGAGCGGGACGCCACAGGGCATCCTTTCGGGGGCCGAGGTCGAGGATTCCTCCGGGGAGAGGAAATCGACGCATTACCTGAAATACCATGAATCGGGATACCGATACGCCTATGGCACGGGGAACAAGGCCGTTCTGGACCACGACAGGCATTTTCAGGACGTTGTGGACGGTGAGCTCCAGGAAACCCAGTATTATCAGGGGCGGATCGGCAAATGACGATCCCAATGGTTCACGGCTAAACGTATGCTGTTGCCTATGAAGCTTACTGATATCTCCCCCGCAATCGCACTGACCCCTCTTGACGGCCGCTACCACAAGCAGACCGCTCCCCTTGTCGAATACATGAGCGAGCCGGCGTTGAACCGCGAGCGCATGCGCGTCGAAGTCGAATGGATGATTCTGCTCGCCAATGGCTTCGATGGGAACGGCAACCAGACCATCGTTCCGGGCGTCAAGCCGCTCACCGACGAGGAGCAGGCGTATCTGCGTTCCATTCCGGAGAATTTCGGGGCGGAAGGCATCGCGCGGCATGCCGAGTATGAGGCCACGACCCACCATGATGTGAAGGCCGTGGAATACTACATCGACGACCAGCTGGAGAAGGCCGGCGACGTGCTGGGACACGACACCCAGCTGACCGGTCTGAAGACCCTCGTGCATTTCGCCTGCACTTCGGAGGACATCAACAACCTGTCTATCGCCCGTTGCGTGAAGAACGGCGTGGAGAACGTGTGGCTGCCCGCGGCACAGGCCATCGTCGACCATCTGGCCGAGAAGGCCGACGCATACCGAGGCAAGGCCATGCTGTCGCTGACCCATGGCCAGCCAGCCACGCCGACCACTTTGGGCAAGGAGCTCGCGGTCTACGTGTACCGTCTGAACCGCCAACTCAACAAGATCAAGGCGCAGGAGTACCTCGGCAAGATCAATGGCGCCACCGGCACGTTCGGCGCGCACCTGGCCGCCTGCCCCGACGTCGATTGGGTGGCCGTCTCACGCGAGTTCGTCACCAATCGCATGGGATTGACTTGGAATCCGCTGACCACGCAGATCGAATCACATGACTGGCAGGCCGAGTTGTACGGCACCATCAGCCATACCAACCGTATTCTGCACAACCTGTGCGTGGACGTGTGGATGTATATCTCACGTGGCGTGTTCGCACAGGTGCCGGTCAAGGGCGCGACCGGCTCCTCCACCATGCCGCACAAGGTCAACCCGATCCGCTTCGAGAACGCCGAGGCCAATTTCGAAATCTCCTGCTCGCTGCTGGACACCCTGTCGGCGACATTGGTGGAATCCCGTTGGCAGCGCGATCTGACCGACTCCACGACCCAGCGCAACATCGGCTCCGCTCTGGGCTATTCGCTGCTGGCGCTGAACAACCTGATGGGAGGTCTGAACTCCATCCATCCGAACGACATCGCCATCCAGGCCGAGCTTGATTCCAATTGGGAGGTGCTTGGCGAGCCGATCCAGACAGCCATGCGCGCCTGCGAGCTAGCCGGTCTGCCGGGAATGGACAAACCGTATGAGAAGGTCAAGGAGCTTATGCGCGGCCATGAGATCTCCAAGGAGGACGTCGAACGCTTCATCGACCAGCAGTCCTTCGATGAGGCGACTGCGACTCGTCTCAAGGCGCTGACTCCGGCCACGTACACGGGAGCGGCCGACAGGTTGGTCGATTTCGACCGCTGAGCGACGGAAGTCGTCGCATGATACGCCATCGGACGCATATCGCCGATGGCGTATCATCGAAAGCGACGATGGACGGCACCACACAACGCATCTCGTCCACGCCTCCACAAAGCCAGGTCAACAGTGTCCAACGTCTCCCCGAATAGCAAGCACGAACCCCGTATCGACGACACCCCCCCGAAACGGAACCGCGATTTCGCCGATCTGCTCCACGCGCTTCTCGCGCTGCTCGTCGGCGTGGCGGTGATTCTGTTCTCCATTTATCTGCACGGCACCGCCTCCGGCGTGCAGTCCGACGTACGTTCCGCCGGCCATGCCATCAGCTGGCTTATGGACGTGCCGACGTCGTTGCTGCAGCAGCTTGCCATCGTCTTCATCACCGTCAGTGTGCTTATCCAACTGCTTGTGGCCAGGGAATGGCTGCAGAGCGTGGTTTCCATACTCGCGCTGATTCTTGGTTTCGCCACCATATGGGGAGTGTCGGCGCTCATCAGCGGTTCTGGAAACGTCACGCTGATTTGGGCGCTGCTGTCCAACGGCACGGCCGTAGGCATCGGGCTACTACCCGACTTCTATGCCGCGATGGCGGCTTTCCTGACCGTCGCAGGCCCTCGCCGCACCCGCTCCGGCGCCAAGTGGGGATGGAACGTCCTTTACACTGTCGCCGTGTTGTTCGTGGTGCTGTCATGGAACTCGCTGTCCGGAGTATTGGTGTCCTTCGCCGTGGGACGCACATTGGGAATGCTGATTCGTTTCATGCTGGGCACCCAGACCAACGGCGCATGGGGCAATCAGGTGGTCCAGGCGTTGCGTGCCATCGGCATCGATGTCGTCTCGCTGTCCCGTCGTTACAGCAATGGTGTCGAATCGGGCGTGCTGAAGACGACACTCGACGACGACCTGACCGAGAATTCACGCATTTACGACGCAAGCGACTCCGATGGAATCCAATACACCGTCTCCGTGCTGGACAATCAGGCGCATACGCCCGGTTACCTCAACCAGCTCTGGCAGTGGGTCAGACTTACCGGAGTCTCGATGCGCCGCGATCGTTCCTCGTTCGACACCATCCACCATCATTACGCGATGATCCTCGGTTTGGCAAATGCCGGCCTGTCCACGCCGACCGTCTATGGCGTAAGCGACACAGCGGAATCGTCCATCCTTGTGTTCCATCGTGACAACATGCCGTTGGAATGCAATCCGAACACCATGTCCGACCATGACATGGAAAGGTTCATGACGTATCTTTCCAAGGCCCATCGCCACGGTTTCACCCATCGACGCATCACTCCCGAAACGTTGTCCCGCATGGATGACGGACAGCCTGTGATCGCCGGATGGCAGAATGGCGATTATGGCAGCGCGCCTCCGAACTACGCACTGGACAAGGTGCAGCTTCTGGTTCTGCTCAGCGCGCTGAACGGCATCGACCGTGCGATTGCCTGCGCACGCAGAACATGGGGGGACGACCAGCTGATCGATTTGGCCCCGTTCATACAGAAGGCCGCGATTCCCGCGGCAACACGGGCGTTACCTACCTGCGACAGGTATATGCTCAACAGCCTTCGCTCGCGAATCGCGGCCCTCGCTCCGCAGGAGGTCGCCGACTCCATGGAAAAGGTCTCGCTTTCCCGATTCAGCCTCCGTTCTTTCGGCGCAATCGCGTTGCTGGTCATCGCCGTCTATGTGGTGTTCACGCAGATTCAGCCGGTCGAGATGATCAAAGCGGTCAGGGAGGCCAATATCCCCATGGCCGCGCTATGCGTGCTTTTCGGACTTGTGGCTTGGCTCGGATCCGCCATGACGCTGGGTGGTTTCATGGACCCCGACAAACGCAATTTGATAGGCCTTTACTGCTCCCAAATGGCTTCGGGCTTCACCGCAGTCTCCATGCCGGCCGGGGTAGGACCCGCGTTCGTCAATCTGCAGTTCCTACGCAAGAGCGGTTATCGCAGCACCACCGCAACCGCCATCATGAGCGCTGTATGGGCGGTGCAGGGCGGTACCACCGTCATATTGCTGTTGACGATCGGCATTTTCACCGGACGCAACACGTTGTCCGGAATGATTCCCACCAATACGCTGATTCTGGCGATCGCGATCGTCGCATTGGCGCTTTCCGCGGCCATGGCCATCCCTCCGATACGGCATATGGTCACGGAAAAGTACCTGCCTCTCGTCAAGTCGTATGCGCGCAGCCTCATCAACATACTGTCCCGTCCAAAGGAACTGGCCTTCGGCATAGCTGGCGCGCTGGTGCTCAATATCGCTACGGGATTGGGGTTCTGGATGGCGCTGATGGCTTTCGGCTGCCATACCAACCCGGTGGAGACCACATTCATCTTTCTACTGGCCAACACGCTTGGCTCGGCGGTACCGACACCGGGAGGCCTTGGCGCGGTCGAAGCGGCGCTTTCGGTGGCCTTCACCGCCGTGGGCATCCCCTCCACCATCGCCGTCTCCGCTACTCTCGTCTATCGAATCGCCTTCTACTGGCTGAGAATCCCAATGGGCGCGATAGCCATGAAATGGCTTGACCGGCACAATTTGATCTGACCAATACCCCCGTCAACACGATTTTTACCCCTAGAACAGGATCAATGGGCCTAAAACCCTTGGAAAATGGCATTTTTGGCACAACCGTGCGCTATTATTACAGTGAACGTGGATGTTCATAAGCGGAATATCCCCTGACTCAAGAAGGATGCTTTATGGCATACAACAAGTCTGATCTCGTCTCGAAGATCGCTCAGAAGTCCAACCTGACCAAGGCTCAGGCTGAAGCGGCAGTGAACGCTTTCCAGGACGTGTTCGTCGAGGCAATGCAGTCCGGCGAAGGCCTGAAGCTGACCGGTCTGTTCTCCGCTGAGCGCGTCAAGCGCGCGGCTCGTACCGGCCGCAACCCGCGCACCGGCGAGACCATCGAGATTCCGGCAACCTACGGTGTCCGCATTTCCGCCGGCTCCCTGCTGAAGAAGGCCGTCACCAAGTAGTCGCCGACCCACACAGGTCCAATGAAAAACCCCAGCCACAGATGGCTGGGGTTTTTCATTTCCCATCGGAGGCTCCGCGGTTCAGTTTCCTTCATACCGTGCGCTATGATATTAGACAGCATGACTAGATAGACAGGGGTTGCCATGGTCGACCAACGAAAGCGCATCATCGATGAAATCCACAAACTCAATATCCTGCTCCTTCATACCAAGCTCAAAGCCACACGCGCCCAAACCGTCTCAAGGGCGACCACTCGCGTACGGAACGTCGAGGCTGCCCGACGTGGAGCACCGCTCCAGCAGGTGCCGAAGGCACATGACGCCGACATCCATATGCTCGACTGTCTGAACGAGAACGAGCTTTCCACCCTCAGCGAACTGCTGCAGCGTATCATCGACAACACCGATACCAAAGTTCTGGATGAGGAAATCACCGAACGTCGCAAGGCGATTCATGAGTTCCTCATGCTGAACCATACGGACACGGAGGTGCGGGAATGAGTGCCGAACAGAAAACCGATGCCAATGCGGACGATCCGGATCTCATCCGCCTCAACAAGCGTTCGCTGTTCACTCCCAGCTCGTCAATCGCGGTGGAACAGCATTCGTCCGTGCCACACGTGTCACGCAGCACCTACGGCACCGCACGAGTCGAAGGAAGGCTCACATCCCCCAACGCCAGGGTTCCGGAGATCATAACCCAACGTTGCGGCGGCATTACCGTCAAGGGACATACGCTCAAATCATTCGCCTACACCACCGATGCGGTCATCATCCGCAACACCAACGCCAACGCCATACTCGCGGTGTATCCGTTCACCGGAGAACCTGTGATCACGCAGGCGCTGCTCACGGTGGCGCAAATGCCGTTGTTTGTCGGCGTGGGCGGTGGCACGACAACGGGTCCTCGCGTGGCGGAACTGGCCATGGTGGCCGAAATGCAGGGCGCGGCCGGCGTGGTCATCAACGCCCCGGCTCCGGCGGAAACCATCGAGACGACCATGTCGATGGTGGACATTCCCGTCATCGCCACCGTCACCGAGGATGACGAGATCACCGAATGCAAGATCCTTGCCGGCGCGGCCATCATCAATGTGGCGGCGGGCGCGAGGACCGCACAGGTCGTGGCCAGCATCCGAGCCCATCATCCGGAGATTCCGATTCTGGCATCCGGCGGCGGGCGCGAGGACCGCATCCTCGCCACCATCGAAGCCGGTGCCGACGCCATCACCTGGACGCCGCCGAGCGCTCAGCAGCTGCAATCGCAGATGATGGCCAAGTACAGAGGCGAAGCCTGAAATCAAATCCAGGCACGCCGAACTTCCTACTCCATGGCCTCCAGCATCGCGCGGAACTGATCGGATGGACGAGAGTCGAACGGGTCAATCAACGTCATCTCCATCCGTTCCGGTGCAGTCAGCAACAGTCGTGTCCAATCGCAGGAATACCGTGCGTCCCGCGATTCGGCCAGCTGGATGAACCGTCCGCGTAACGAGGCCCTGGTATCAGTGGGAGGCGTCGTGCGAGCCACCCGCACGCGCGCTTCATCCACCAACTGCCGCATGGCGCCACGACGGCACAGCGAGACATACAGCTTTCCATTGGCGACATCATGGTAATCCATGTCCAGCTGCTCCAGCTTGTCGTGGGACAGCCCGTCGGCGTCGCGTCTGCGAAGCGCCTCGAACAGACGATGCTTGCAGATCCAATCGATTCGGTCGGCAAGCATCGTGCTCGTTCCGGAGCGGAACGCCTGCAAGACCTCCCTCCACTGCCGTATCACCTCGCGCACATCCGTATGGGGCAACGAGGACGCCACCTGCGGATGCTTTTCGATGAAACGTTCCACGGCTTCAAGATAACGCTCCTGGACCGCCACGGCGCCACCATGCAATACGGTGCCATCGGCCATATCGAAAGAGGCCTCAACGCCCGACAGGTCACGGCTAACCGCATGGTTGGCCACGCTGGCGTCGGCGAAGGCGAAACATCCGAACCCGGATTCACGATTTTCCCGACCGGCCTGCTCGATGACGCACAGCACCAGATGCGTGGTGGCGAGTTTCATCATCGTGGCCCATTGGGAGCGATTCGAATCGCCGATGATCACGTGCAGGCGCCGGAACGCATCCGGATCGGCATGCGGTTCGTCACGGGTATTGACCATCGGACGCGACCGGGTGGTTGCGGAGGAAACGGCCTCGTCGAGGAAATCGGCGCGCTGTGTGATCTGGAATCCGTCCTCTCCCATACGACCGGCGCCGGTGAACAGCTGACGGGTGATCAGGAACGGCAAAAGCTCATGCTCTATCGTCTGCAACGGCACAAACCGGCGCACCAGATAGTTCTCATGGCATCCGAAGGAATGCCCGGCGGAATCCACGTTGTTCTTGAACACGTGGACCGTGGATCCGGCTCCGAACATGACACGGAGCCTGCGCTGCGCATCCATGGCAAGGTCGCGCATCACCCGTTCGCCGGCAACATCCAGTGCCAAGGCGTCCATGGGGTCCCGGGCCTCCGCGGTCGCGTATTCGGGATGCGAACCGACATCAAGATACAGTCGTGAGCCGTTCTCAATATATGTGTTGGTCGATCTCGCCTTGGCCACGATGGGCTGAAACATCATCATCGCCGTCTGACTGGCGTCGCACGCTCGGTCCGCACCAGTCACGCTGACGCCATATTCGGTTTCGACACCGAAGATACGGGCGAAGGAATGAACCTCGTCCAAGGTCCGTCCACTCAACGGAGTCGTGGAATGATTGCCGCTGTCCCGCAGTTGCGGCATCACTCGCCGCCTTTCTGCACAAAGCTGCCCACGTACTCCTCCGCATTGGATTCAAGCACCGATTCGATGTCGTCCAGCACCGCATCCAACGCATCGACCGTCCCATCGACCTGGGTGCCGGTCCGCATGGCGGTCTCGTCCTCATCCTGATTTTGTTCGACGGATTGCTGCTGCTTGAACTCCTGGGGCATGACTCTTCCTTCCTCTGAGGGAATCCCCGCGGGATCCCCATAGCGGATATGATACCGCCCCACACCTTATCCCGGATGCGGGGCGAACAACCATTCCTATGCCAAATACCGGCGTAGGTCCTCTGTGATCAGACCGTTGGTGGCGAGCACATCGTTTTCCTGACGCCAATGGACCAGATCGCCGTTCCACCGACTCAAATGCCCTTGCGCCTCCCAGACCACGACAGCGCCAGCGGAGACCGCGGGAACATCCCATTTGTGCAGGTGCGGTTCGAAATACGCATCATACGTGCCATCCGCCACCTTGCACAGATCCAGTGAGGCCGGACCGACGCGCTTGATGTCGGCAGGACGGCCGGCTATGCGCGCCACCACATCTAGCGCACGTTTGGATTCCTCCGGCACATGGGACATGCCGAAGCTCACCACCGCGTAATCGAGCGACTTGGTGGTGGACGGCATGATCTTCTCGCGCTTGTCACCAAGCTGCGTTCTACGGATGCGGATGGCGCCCGCCCCGCGAACCGCCAGATACGTCAAACCCAGGGCCGGCGCATGCACCACCGAAAGGATGGGCTGGGCGGAACATTGGTCATTGAATTCAAACAGCGAAACGGTGATGGTCCATTCCGGCATGCTGCGCACGAAATTGATCGCACCATCGATGCCGCCTACGCACCAGTACCGTTCGCCCGGATGGCACTCATCGGGGCGGAACTGCCAGAATCCATCGAACACATCCACGTAGGTGATGCGGTTGCTGATGAACTGCGACAGCCGCTTGTCGATGTCGGACGTGAAATGCAGATGGTCGTCCGTCATTTCAAAGCTTTTCAGATCGCGCGGATTCATCTGATCATTCAGCGCGTGCTTGCCTGCATCCTGCAGGATACGGGCCACTTCGAGGGCCATTTGCCTCAGTTCCATGTACTATGCCTTTTCGTTTCCTCATAACCGACGCCGACGCACCTATCCCTCACGCGCCCCGCCGTTTTGCTTCATTCATACGCGGACATGGCCGTAGCCTCTGCCCTTGTCGGCAATGGTACCCGCACAACATGAGATTCAACGCAACGATTCCACGATCCCGTTCGCGTCGTGGACACGCTCACATATACCGGAACATTGGGCTTCCGTGTATTTCAACGGATCGGACATGTCCAACGAGGCCATCGAATTCTCCACGGTTTCATCACCGGAGGACACGCCGCGCACCGTGATATGGGACCATGACGCGGCCACGACCTGTTCCGGAAAGCGGCGCACGATTTCCGCACGCAGCCATGCCCGGGTGTCCTTCGGCGATTCGACGGCAGCCGATTTAACCTGATCGTCCGTCATCAGCCGCTCCGTCTGTCCGACAAGCCGGGAGAAAACCGAATCCGACGGGTCAAGCGCGGCCCATTTCAGGTCGATGGCCGTCAAACGCCTGTCTGACCAATCCGCACCGGTTTTGCGACGTAGTTTCTCCAGCAATTGCCATTTGAGCAGCCACTCGAGACGCGACGCCTGCTCACGCATCGCCAATCGTTCGTCGTCATCGGCGTGACGGACCGCCGCGACATCGGCGAGCGCCTGTCCCCACATCGCCATGATGTTGCGGGTGGAACGGTCGGGCCACGCTGGTTCGCCGGAGACGTCGGTGCCATACACCACCGATGCAGCCGCGTATACCAGGCCACGCAAGGTGACCTGCATCTGCCATGCGGTGGTGTCTCCGCCATCCTGCAAAGGCAGCCCGGCGGACAGCGTCAGATCATGGGAGACCGTATGCATGGCCTCCACCGGGTCGGAAAGCGTGAGCGCCTGCAAGGCACCGTCCAGGTCGATTCCTGCCTCGTCGGCATGTTCGAGCAGCCATAGCAGCATGCTGGTGGTGCCGAGTTTGAGCGCCTGCGGCACATCCATGCGATTGGCGTCGCCAACGATCACATGCAGTCTGCGGTATTTCTCGGTGCTATGCGATTCGTCCCTCGTGTTGATGATCGGACGGTCGAACGTGGTCTGCAGGCCGACCTTCATATGGAAATAGTCGGCGCGCTGGCTCAGCTGATATCCCGCTTCCTCGCTGCGTTCGCCAATGCCGACGCGCCCCGAGCCGGTGAAGATCTGACGGGAGACGAAATGGGCCGTCATGAGCCGGGTCACCAGATCGAACGGCACGGAACGCAGCATCATGTAGTTTTCGTGCGTGCCCCAGCTTGCGCCTTTTCCATCGACGTTGTTGCGATGCAACACGATTCTTTGTCCCGTCTTCTCGCTCGCCTTATCGGCGGCGGCTCGCATGATGACGTCTCCCGCATGGTCGTACCGCACCGCTTCGAAGGGGTCCGTGTTTTCCGGCGCGGAGTATTCGGGATGCGCGTGGTCGACGTAGACACGGCCGCCGTTGGGCGCGATCACATTGGTGATGTTGAGTTGCGGGGCGTCGGTAAGCAGATCGGGATGGGCCGCGGCACGGCTCAGTCTGGTGCCGCGCGCATCGTTGACGGGGTCCTCCTGCCGGTAATCCCAACGGATATGGCTACGTTTCTTGTCCGCGGCGGCGCCGACCACATCGAATGAGAGCCGTACCGGATTGTAATGCCCTTGCCCCGGCGTTGAGACCGCGTACTCCGTTTCCGTGCCCATGACTCTGCGAACGCTCATCGCGTGTCGTTCCTTTCCTTATTCGGATCCTCGTCCCGCGTCGGCATCATTCGTGCTCATGCCACCGGCCTGATGCCGGTCACCCGTCCGGCGTCCAGTCCATTGATGCGGCTCCACTGTTCCGGATCGGCATCCAGAAGCGCGTCACGGGTCTCGCAGTATTCCTCGTCCACAGCCTTGGCCAGCAGGTTGATGCCGATGGCCGCAGCCTGGCCGGTGGTGATGGACAGTTTCACCGCATAGGTCTTGGCGCGGTCCACGATGTTCTTGAGCACCGCTCCGGACACCACATCGGCAAGATACACGGGACGCCACTGCCCATGGTCGTCGCAGATGTCACACAGGTGCCGATGCTCGTCCTGCGCGTAGATGTCGTTGACCAGCACGCCGATCAGCGCCTTCGCATCCACGTTCGCAGACAACGGCAGCTTGTCCGTCAGATAGTGGCGGATGATCTGGGTCGCCTGCTGGGCACCCGGACGATCCACCCTGATTTTCACATCAAGCCGTCCCGGACGCAGCACCGCCGGATCGATCATGTCGATGCGGTTGGAGGCACCGATCACCATGACGTTGTCCAACGACTCCACACCATCCAATTCGGTCAGGAACTGCGGGACGATGGTGGTCTCCACATCGGATGAGACGCCCGTCCCCCTGGTGCGCAGCAGCGAATCCATCTCATCGATGAACACGATGACCGGCCTGCCGTCCGCGGCGCGTTCGCGCGCGCGTTTGAAGATCATGCGGATGAGACGTTCCGACTCGCCCACGAATTTGTTGAGCAGCTCCGGCCCCTTGACCGACAGGAACACCCCACGTCCGGCTTCGGTGCCTTCGGCGAGCGCGTTCGCCACGGCTTTGGCGATCAGCGTCTTGCCGTTTCCCGGAGGACCGTACAGCAACACGCCTTTCGGCGGTTTCAGATCGTAACGTTCGAACAGCTCCCTATGCTGGAACGGCATCTGCACCGCGTCGCGGATACGTTCGATCTGCTCGTCCAAGCCACCGATGTCGGCGAAGGTGACGTCCGGCACCTCCTCCAGTACCAGATCGCCGTCGTTTTCGGGAGGCACCAGTGAAAGCGCGAATCGCATGGAGGGATCGACGTTCACCCGATCGCCCACATTCACGTTTTCCCCACTGAGCGCTCCGGCGGCGCGGACCAGCATCGCGTTGCCGCCGCCGTCCGTGACCAGCAGACGGCCGTCGTCGAACGTCTGCCGCACCGTGCGTACCGCACCCAACGTATCGGTGTCAAGCTGGGACACCACGACCATGTTCTCGTTGAGCAGCACCGTACGTCCCGGCTCGAGTCTGGAAGCCTGCAGATTCGCCGCGATCAGCACAATCAATCGACGTGTGCCGGCGGCTATTTCGGCGCTGGCATGTTGAACGCCTTGCTCGTCGGTTTTGGCCGAATGCACCCGGACCATGGTTGCGAAGGTCATGGGAGGTCCGGCCAGCTGGTTCAACTGGGCCTTCGCCTTCGCCAGCTCCTGCGTGGCCCGGCTCAACGCCTTGGCCAGGGCATGGTTCTTGGCCATGAGCTGGTCGTTGTCCCGTCCCAAAGACGCGAGCGTCTCCTCGTCATGATCGTTCATGTCGACCTCGCTTTCCAACACGTTCACCCCTCAAGAATACCCATTGTCCTAATGATTTCCGACAATCGAAACCATGCTTGAACAAGAAACGCCGAACATCGCATCCATGCCCACACTGTCAGCTCCGGGGCTGTTGGTGATGGACGTGGATTCCACTCTGATCGACGAGGAGGTCATTGACGAACTCGGCACGGCCGCGGGTGTCGGAGAGCAGATCGCGTCCGTCACCGCGCGCGCCATGAACGGCGAACTTGATTTCCGTGAGGCGTTGCGCGCGCGGGTGGCGCTTCTGGAGGGGCTTCCGACCTCGATTTTCGACGACGTGTACCGCCGTGTGCACTTCACACATGGCGCGCTCGACCTGATCGACACGTTGCACGGGCATGGTTGGAAGGTCGGCGTGGTCTCCGGCGGATTCCATGAGGTGGTGGACCGCCTCGCCGCCGATGCGAAGCTGGATTACTGGATAGCCAACCGTCTGGAGACCGTCGACGGCAAGCTCACCGGAAAGGTGCAGGGCGACATCGTCACAAAGGACGCGAAGTTGGAATCGTTGCGGGCATGGGCCACACGGATGGGTATCGGCATGGAGCAGACCGTCGCAGTGGGCGATGGCGCGAACGATCTTCCGATGATTCATGCGGCCGGTCTTGGCGTGGCGTTCTGCGCGAAGCCGAAGGTCCAGGCGGAGGCGCCGAACCGGCTCGATGAACGTGATCTGACGAAGATTCTCGATTTTCTCAGGTGACGGCAACTTCCATGAACGTGCCGCCGCACGTCGGATGACGCGGCTCGGCGCCATCCGACGTTTCCGGCTTCACTTGCAGAAGGCGTTGTCGAGATGCGCTCCACGGGCCCAGTCGGCGGCGCGCATGGCTTTCTTGCCCTGCGCTTTGACCTCCAGCAGTTCGAGCGGCTCGGTCGATGTGCCGACCCACACGTTCCTCTTGCCCGCCGCCACGCGCCCGGGCTCAAGCGATTCCGGCACGTTGCGATCGGACACATCGGCTATGCGGGCGCGCAGCACATGCAGCGTGGATGGTTCGGCGTCCGCGTTGGCGTGAAGCTCACACCATGCCCCCGGATTCGGCGTGCACGCCCTAATCTGACGATCGGCTGCGAAGGCCGGCGTGTCGAATCTGATATGCGCGTCGTCCACGGTGATCTTCCTTGCGACCTCATACGCACCGGCAGGCTGCTCCACCGGCACAATCTGATCGTCGGCCAGCGCCTGCAACGAGGCGGCCAGCAAATGCGAACCATCTTCGGCCAGACGCCCCAGAAGTTCGCCTGCGGTCTCGTGCGCGCCGATCTCCACGGTGGATTGCGACAGAATGGGACCGGCATCCATGGCCCGGACGATGCGGAACACCGTGGCCCCAGTCACCTTCTCCCCCGCCCAGATGGAGCGTTGCACCGGCGCCGCGCCACGCCATTGCGGCAGCAGGGAGAAATGCAGGTTGTACCATCCCATAGGCAGGGCGTCGAGCACATCCTGCTTCAGAATCCTGCCATAGGCCACCACGGCTGCGGCTTGCGCGCCTGTTGCCGCGAGTTCGGCGACGAACGTCTCCTCGCCCGGATCGGATTCGATGACCGGCAGACCAAGTTCGATGGCGGCGCGCTTGACCGGATTGGCCACCAGCCTACGGCCGCGACCCGTCGGAGCGTCCGGCCGGGTGAGCACGGCGACCACTTCGAAATGCTCGGTATCCTGGGCCAACAGCCTCAACGACGGCACCGCCACATCCGGCGTGCCGGCAAACAGCACTTTCAACACGGAACGAACCTCCTATTCCCTTATGTATTCGCGGTTTCAAGCCTTCCGTATCGCGGGGATGTCAACGCCTGCATCGATCAGCAGCGTGCGCAACGCACGCGAATCCTTGAATCGCACTCCTCGTATCCCGGCCTTGTTCGCGCCGACGATGTTCATCGCCTTGTCATCCACGAACAACGCGCCCGAAGCGTCGATGCCGAATTGCCTCAACGCGTAATCGTAGATGTCCCGGTGCGGTTTGCGCAGACCCACATATCCCGACACCACACGATCCTCGAGGCTGCTCAGGATATCGTAACGCTCCAGCGCCACCGGGAACAGATCCTTCTGCCAGTTGCTCAGTCCCCACACGTGGACGCCCGCGGATTTCAAATCGTTGATGAGCACACGCGCTCCCGGCACCACACCGGTCAGTGAATCGACGAAATTGTCAAGATAGTACTGCATCATGTCGGCCCACTTGTTTCCGTAACGCTCCCGCATCAACGCGACACCCTCATCATTGGACATGCCCGCGTCCAACTCGTCATTGATGTCGTAGAAACCGGAGACGTCGTTGTCGAGGAATTGATCGATCAGCTCGTCCGAATAGCGAGGAGTCATCACCGTCCTCGGATTCCAATAGACGAGCACATTGCCGAAATCGAAAATCACATCGGTGATCGGTTCACCCGCATTCCGCGCGGCATCACCGTCGGCCACCAGCACATCGTATTCCATTTCCGGTTCACCGGGCCAGCCTTTCATGCGTTCCTCCATCCCTGTCATCGGCCGTATCAGACCGTTCCAGTGTTCCATGCCGAGGGGACGTGTCAGATGCGTTCCTTCGGATCCATCTGGAATCGGAGCTCCCCCGGTTCGCGCGACGCCACATGGCGGGCACTTGCGGAGCGCAGTCTCGACGCCAGTTCTCCGCGCCTGCCCTGTGGCACACGCACGATGGCCTTGACCCTGTCCGCGGTCACCTCCAGCTCACGCATGTCGATGGTGCGTGGCTGGGGAATCGGAACGGGGCCCAATACGGATGGCATCGTACCGGCAACGGTGTCTATGGAGGCCATGTCGCCATTCTCCAATGCGCCGATCCTTCGCAATGTCGTTGTAACCGCATCGCGCCGTCCCCAAACACAGGCGGCGGCGAATATCGGGGGCAGGCCGGTTTGGGTGCGGTCCTTCAATTCGGCTTGGGCCAGCATCGGCGAATTCCACAGCGTCAACGATTGCGCAAGCACCGAATCGCTCTCTCCGATCAGCAAAGCCTGTCCCCCACGGGTCCGTGGCGCGCACAACGACACCGCCCGCATCCAGCTGGTCAGCGTATCCACGTCGGCGTCGATGCCGGACGCGTACAGACTTGTCCACGCGTCGAGAATGGCCACCGCACGATATTCGCATTGCGCGGGCGTGGCTCCGCGCACGCGTGGCTCCGCGCCGGGTGTGGCAATGACCAGTTGCGGGACGAATCCCACATCGGGCACGATGCCTCTTGGCTGGTTCGGCGTGGACAGCACCATGGGAACGCCACGGAACAGTCCGGCCAGCTCCGCAGCCGTACCGGCGGCTCCGACCCTGACCACACGCATGCGCTCGTTATGGCATGCGGGGCATGACCAGCGCACGGTGGCCACGCCGCACCAACGGCAGCGAATCGTTCCGTCATTCAATCGTTCCAAAGGACCCGTGCAACGCGCGCACCGTACCTGCCGATGGCATTTCGAGCAGCTCAACGCCTCCGAAATGCCATCCTGCGGTATGGACAGCAGCACCGGACCGGTCTGCAGGGCCTTGGACAGTATCCGGACCGCGGTGTGGGGCACGCGAGCTCCAATGGTTGGGTCGGCGATCCTCGCCAACTCGTCACGGTTGAGCCAGCGAATCCATGGCGACATCTCCTTGGTCGCGGCCGGCAACGCGTGTATGGGCGTGCTGAAGCCACTCACCTGCGTGTCGCCGACGTGTGCCGAATCGGTCTCCCACTGGCTTTGCGCGCTGCGGGCATTGGCCATCGCCACGAACACGCCGTCATGCGATTTTGCACGCAGACGAAGCACGCCACGCGCATTGGCGTACGGCATCATGCCGTCCGCGTCCTGATAGCACACGTCGTCCAGGATGAGGAACAACGCGTTGCCCTCCACCGGCGCGTACATGGCGGCACGCGTGCCGAGCACGCAACGCACCTGTCCCCCGCCAATCGCAAGATACGCCCGATATCGTTCCGCGGGCGCCATCTGCGCGTTGAGAACGGCGAAATCGCCACCATAACGTCCATTCGATGCCTGTATCGGAGCAAATGGACGCAAACCGACCGATCGCAACGTCTCCGCCATATCGGCGATTTCCCGCATGGTCGGCAGAACCAATACCGCCGGCCTATCCTGGGCGAGCGCCGCGACCACCATCCATGCCGCACACCGCCGCCAGTGATCGGCGCCGGGCAGAGGATCGAAGACGAATGATTGGAAGCGCCTGCCCTGCAACGCGTCACGCAGCATATTGATGTTGCAGTACTGCCGTTGTAGCTGGCCGTACGCCTCCTCTTCCACGGCGGCGAGACGTTCCGTTTCCGCAGCGGATTTCCTGCGATTCCCTGTACGTACCTCCGCTTCGACCTTCGCTATGCGGGGAGGCACGGCCAAACGCAGGATATTGGCCCGCGTGCCACCGAACGCGTCCGCGATGCGCGTTATGTCGTCGCGCATCGACCGGGGAACGATCACACGGTCGGACAGCACACGTTCGATGTATCGCATCGATGATTCCGGCGTCGCGCTGGCATCGACGCGATTCCAGACGATGCCGTTGACGCGTTGCCCGCCGAAGCGCACACGCACCATCGCTCCGGGCCGTGCGGCCTCGGAGTGCTTCTCCTCTACGAAATAGTCGAAGGTCTGTCCCAGATGCGTGGCCTGGATGTCCAGGACCACTTGGGCGATGGGATGCTCAGCCGCCGGCTTTTTGGCGACGGGCTTGCGTTTGCGCCGCTTGCGCGGGGCAAGTCCGTCCAACGCCAGCTGCTCGGCATCCTCATATGTCATGGTTCCAAGATTAACGCATCACGCCATTCGTCGCGTCGGCATCAGTGTAGCGGCCACCACGGGCGCAGCGGATAGCTGTCGGTGCCGTCGCGGTTCGGTTTGACGCACAGATACTGGTGGATCTGGATGTTGTTCATCTCGAAGTTGTAGGCGCATCCGGCCATGTACAGGCCCCACAGACGCGCCTTGGGCTCGCCGACCATCCTCACGGCCTCGTCCCAGTGCGCCACCAGGTTCTCGTTCCAGTGGTGCAGGGTGAGCGCGTAATGCTGGCGCAGGTTCTCCTCATGGATGACCTCGAAGCCGGCGTCATGCACTTTCAGCTCGATCTCGCCCGGAGAAGCGAGCTGGCCGTCCGGGAAGATGTACCGGTCGATGAACGGACCGGCGGATTTGCCGGCATACGAGCAGGTGCGGGTGATCTGGTGGTTGAGCAGCATGGCACCCGGCTTGAGCTTGTCGTAGATCTCCTTGAAGTAGGCCGGGTAATGCTTGACGCCGACGTGCTCCATCATGCCGAGCGAGCAGATGCCGTCGAAGTCGCCTTCGGGAACATCGCGATAATCCATCAGACGAATCTCGGCCAGATTCTCCAACCCTTCGCGCCTGATCCACTCCTGACCCCACTTGACCTGTTCCTCGGCCAGGGTGACGCCCAGCACATGGATACCGCGCTTGGCGGCCTCGATCTCCATGGAGCCCCAGCCGCAGCCGATGTCGAGCAGCCGGTCTCCGGGCTTGAGGTTGAGCTTGTCGAGCACAAGGTCAAGCTTGGCCTTCTGCGCGTCCTCCAACGTGGTCTCCGGCGTGTCGAACACCGCGCAGGTGTAGGTCATGGACGGGCCAAGGAACATCGCGTAGAAGTCGTTCGACTGGTCGTAGTGATAGCTGACGGTGGCGGCGTCTCCGGCTTTGGAATGCGGCAGCAGGCCTTCGCTGATGCGCTTGAGTTTGCTTGGGCCTTCGATGCTCGGCGGCTCGGGATGGCGGATGCCGTGGCTGGCGACCGTGCCCAACGCTTCGGCAAGCTTGACCGGATTAGGCTTGCGCACGTATGGCTTGAGCCGCGAAAGCTGCTTGAACACCCCGTACGGGTTGCCCGGAATCAGCTGCGGCGAGTCGATGTCGCTCTGCAGGTAGGCACGGGCCAGGCCAAGCTCGCCAGGAGTGTCGACCATGTAATACACGGCACGGGAGTTTTTGACCTGGATGCACAGCGGGGCGTCCTCCGGCCCCATCGAAGATCCATCGAATGCCTCGACCCTCAACGGGGCTCCGGGCTTGATGAACAGCTGCACCATATCGGCGACTTTCATTCGCATATTGCCTCCTTAACGGTCACAATGCGCCTAATCAACTGGTATTGTACGCGCGGCGGAATCACACGAAACCCATATGGAACGGATATTCGTCCATCGCGCAAACAAAAAGGGAACCACCCCCTGCATAAGCGATGGTTCCCATGATGGACGATATGCGACGACCGGCTGTCGATCGCATCCTCCGGCAACGTCCTTCCAATGAGCGTTCAGCCGGCGATGGCGGCCTTGAGCTCATCGACCTTGTCGGTGCGTTCCCAAGTGAAATCGGCGTCGTTGCGGCCGAAATGACCGTATGCGGCGGTCTTGGAGTAAATCGGACGAAGCAGGTCGAGCTCGTCGATGATCGCGGCGGGACGCAGGTCGAACACCTTGCGCACGGCCTGCTGGATCCGCTCGCGGGTCACGCCGATTTCGGTGCCGTAGGTCTCCACGTTGATGGACACCGGATCGGCTACGCCGATGGCGTAAGCGACCTGGACCTCGACCTTGTGGGCCAGTCCCGCGGCCACGATGTTCTTGGCCACCCAGCGGGCGGCATAGGCCGCGGAACGATCCACCTTGCTCGGATCCTTGCCGGAGAACGCACCGCCGCCATGATGGGCCGCGCCTCCATAGGTGTCGACGATGATCTTGCGACCGGTCAGACCGGCATCGGCGGCCGGTCCTCCGAGAATGAACGAACCGGTCGGATTCACCAGCACTCGGTATTCGTCGTGGGCCACCTTGTCGCCAAGCACATCATCGAGCACTGGCTTGATCACATGCTCCACAAGATGCTCCTTCAGCCACGCCTGATCCACTTCCGGATCATGCTGGGTGGAAATCAGCACGGTATCCAGGCGTACCGGCCTGTCATGCTCGTCATATTCGATGGTGACCTGGGTTTTGCCGTCCGGACGCAAGTGGGCGACTTCGCCACTCTTACGCACCTCGGCAAGACGATAGGCAAGACGATGGGCAAGATGAATCGGCAGCGGCATCAGCACATCGGTCTCGTCACACGCATAACCGAACATCACGCCCTGGTCACCGGCACCCTGGGCCTCGTACCGCTCCTCACGGCTGGCCTCCGACTCCTGCTCCTGGCTCAAACGGGCCACGCCCTGGTTGATTTCGGCGCTCTGACCGGTCAGCGACACCACCACGCCGCAGGAATCCGCGTCAAGGCCGACGCGGGAGCTGGTGTAACCGATGTTACGGACCACGGAACGCACGATGTTCTGGATGTCGCAATAGCCTTCGCTGGTCACCTCGCCGAACACGAAGAACTGCCCCGTGGTGGCGCAGGTCTCCACCGCCACATGGGAATGCGGATCCTGCGCGAGCATATCGTCAAGAATCGCATCGGAAATCTGGTCGCAGACCTTATCCGGATGACCTTCCGTCACCGATTCGGCGGAAATCAACTTCAATTCAGCCATACGGCTGCTCCTTTCGCGAACGCCCAACCGTTCGCCTCTGGTGATTGCCTACGAAAAACGCCCCGCCCCTCGCAGACGCAATCAATAGCTTATTAACCAACTATTCAAAGCGCACCGCTCAGGTATCGGAGCGTATGAAATCCATGTGGAGTCCCTTGCGGGAACCTCTCGAATCAGTTGCCTTCGGTCAGATCGTCCTCGCCGAGGGTCTCCTCAAGCAGACCGTTGTTGATCTCGCGGAATGCGATGGACAGCGGCTTCTCCTGATTCTGGTATTCCACCAGCGGTCCGACGTTCTGCAGCAGACCTTCGTTGAGCTGGGTGAAATAGGAATTGATCTGACGGGCACGCTTGGCCGCGAAAATGGCCAGAGCGTACTTGGAGTCCGCATGTTCCATCAAATCATCGATGGGCGGATCCGCAAGACCGGTCGGGGTTGGCTCAGTGCCGAATGCCATAGTGATTATCTCCAAATCATCAGATAAGCCAAAAGCTTCTTTTCCAAAGTCTTTAGTATAGGGAGTCCACTGGACCGGATCGATTCCTTTCCACGGAACCTCCTTGCACGTCCGCACTGGACGTCTCAACATCCCTCGGAAATGGAATCCGCAACAATTCCACATAGTGACTCTTGACAAATCGCGTGTCCCGTTGAACCAGCACAATAGAAGACATGGAAATGCGATCTGCAAAACTAATGAATGGACGTGTATTCGCGGGCGCTCGCGCCCTCTACCGCGCCGCCGGCGTGGACGGCAAGGACTTCGGCAAGCCGATCATCGCCATCGCCAACTCCTTCGACGAGTTCCTGCCGGGCCATGTGCACCTGAACAAGGTCGGTCGTCTCATCTCCGAGGCCATCAAGGAAGCCGGAGGCATCCCCCGTGAGTTCAACACGATGGCCGTGGACGACGGCATCGCCATGGGGCATACCGGCATGCTGTATTCGCTGCCGAGCCGCGACATCATCGCCGACACCGTGGAATACCAGGTGAACGCGCACTGCGCCGATGCCTTGATCTGCATCCCGAACTGCGACAAGGTCGTCCCGGGCATGCTCATGGCGGCGCTGCGCCTCAACATCCCGACCGTGTTCGTCTCCGGCGGTCCGATGGAGGCCGGCACCACCGTGCTGCCCGACGGCACCGTGAAGAAGAACACCGATCTGATCGACGTGATGTACGCCTCCGCCGACGACAACCTGGACGAAGAGGATCTGCTCGCCTACGAGAAGACCGTCTGCCCGACCTGCGGTTCCTGCGCCGGCATGTTCACCGCCAACTCGATGAACTGTCTGACCGAGGCCATCGGCCTGGCTCTGCCGGGCAACGGCACCATCCTGGCCTCCCACTCCTACCGTAAGGATCTGTTCAAGCGTGCCGCCCAGCAGGTTGTCAAGATCGCCAAGCAGTATTACGACAATGACGATGATTCCGTGCTGCCGCGTTCCATCGCCACCAAGAAGGCCTTCGAGAACGCCATGACCATGGATGTGGCCATGGGCGGCTCCACCAACACCGTGCTGCACATCCTCGCCATGGCACAGTCCGCCGATGTGGACTTCACGCTGGACGACATCGAGCGCATCTCCCACACCGTGCCGTGCATCTGCAAGGCTTCGCCGTCCGGCGAATGGGAGATTTCCGACGTGCACCGCGCAGGCGGCATCACCGGCATCCTCGGCGAGCTCGACCGTGCGGGCAAGCTGCACCGCGACGTGCATTCCATCGACTACAAGTCCTTGGAGGACAAGCTCAACGATTGGGACATCATGCGCGACACCTGCACCGAGCAGGCCAAGCAGATGTATCTTGCGGCTCCGGGCCATATCGTCTCCCCCGAACCGTGGACGCACACCACCCTGTTCGATTCGCTCGACCGCGACCGTGTGAACGGCGCCATCCACGACATCGATCATCCGGCCGTCACCGAAGGCGGTCTGGCCGTGCTGCGCGGCAACCTCGCGCCTGACGGCTGCGTGGTGAAGACCGCCGGCGTGCCGAAGGAGATCTGGACGTTCCGCGGTCCGGCGCTGGTCGTCGAATCCCAGGAACAGGCCATCGAGGTCATCCTCAACGACACGTTGAAGCCCGGCATGGCGCTGGTGATCCGCTACGAGGGCCCGAAAGGCGGCCCGGGCATGCAGGAGATGCTGTACCCGACCTCCTTCGTCAAGGGCAAGGGCATCGGCAAGCAGGTGGCCATGCTCACCGACGGCCGTTACTCCGGCGGTTCCTCCGGTCTGGCCATCGGCCACATCGCGCCTGAGGCTGCGAACAAGGGCCCGATCGCGCTCATCAAGAACGGCGACATCATCAACATCGACATCCCGAACCGTACCGTGAACGTCGAGCTTTCCGATGAGGAGCTGGCCCAGCGCCGCGCAGAACTCGAAGCCGGCGACGGCTACGTGGCACACCGCGACCGCAAGGTGTCCCAGGCGCTGAAGGCCTACGCAGCCTTCGCACGTTCCGCCGATAAGGGCGCCACCCGCGACCCAGAGCTGATTGATAAGCTCTCTGGTCTCGCCTGATCGATAATCCACGCATCGCGTGGACACAAGAGGACGGCCTCCACGAAATACTCCGTGGAGGCCGTCCTCTTATTTCTTTTTCGCCAGACGCACACCATTTCGTGCGTCACTGGATGTTGCCCGTCCGCAGACACATGACCGAACATGGACGCAAATGATTCCAATGGAAAGGCCGTGACCGCGATTCATACGTGGTCACGGCCTTTCTCCCCGGCATGACAGTGGTGCCGCCAAGTCAGAGATTGAATTCCTCGGCTATGATCTTCCATAATTCGTCAGCCGCTTCATCGACCACATTGTTGACGATACGCCTATCGAATTCAGGCGCCGCCGCCAGCTCGGTCTTGGCGGTCTCAAGCCTTTTGGCCTGCTGCTGCGGAGTTTCCGTGCCACGTCCGATCAAACGACGCTTCAGCTCCTCGAAGGACGGCGGTTCGATGAACACCGTAAGCACTTCAAGGCCAAGCTCCTTCGCACGGCGTTTGACGCTCCGAGCACCTTGAAGATCGATTTCCAGTACTACGGGAATATTGCGTTCCAAATGTTCCACGACTGGTTTCACGGGCGTTCCATAGTGGGCAAGTCCGAATACATCAGCGGTTTCGAGGAACTCCCCCGCCGCTTCCTTGTCCAGGAACTCCTGTTCGCTCATGAAGAAATAGTTCACTCCGTCCACTTCGCCCGGACGAGGCTTGCGCGTCGTGGCCGACACCGACAGCCAGATTTCGGGATGTTGTTCCCGCACCCGTCCCAAAACCGTGCCTTTACCCACGCCGGCAGGTCCGCAAAGCACAATCAGACGTCCATGACGCATATCAGTCATTCCACATCCCCCGTTTTCATAAATGTCATGCTTCAAAAACTATTCGCCGGTGTTACCGGATTCTTCGCCGGAGCTTTCGTTCTGGGCTTCCGTCAACGCCTGACGGATGTCCCTTGCCACCGACGCGGTCGCCTCGGTCAGTTTGGCGATGTCCGGACCATGAGTGGCGATGGAACGTGAAACGGTGACCAACACATTGCCTTTGGTCCCCTTGAACACGGTTTTCAGATCCTCCATCTCCGCGCCCTGCCATCCATAGCCGGGAGAAAGAATCGGGCCGGTGAATCTGGCCGGGTCGACGCCCGAATCATTAATCCATTGGCCGATGGTGGCACCGATGATGAGTCCCACCGACCCCATGCCGTCGATGCCCTTGTTGAATTTCTGCGCGGTGCCGGCGATGCCGTACGCCACGGTCTTGCCTTTGTATTCGCCGGCCTGGCGGATGGCGGTCTGCAGACTGGCACCTTCCTGATTGGACGTCAGCGACGCCACGAACACGCCTCTGCCGTTGTTGAGCGCGTCATTGATGACGCCTCCCAGAGACCGCGCGCCATAATACGGCAACAATGTGATGGCATCCGCCAGCAAAGGCGAGCCGGGTTTGAAATACGCGTCCGCGATCGCGGAAATCGTGGTGGGAAGTCCGCCGTGAAGGCAATCCACAATCGTGATGACACCCATTTGCCGCGCCGCGTACAGCACACGTTCGAGCGCCGCGAAACCTTTGGAACCGTAACGCTCGAACATGGACGATTGGAATTTGACGGCCGCGGCACGGCCATTGGCCGCCTGAAGCATGCGCATGGCGTACAGTTCGGCACCCAGCGCATCGACGTTGTAGCCCCAATCGGTAAGAAGTTTTCGATGGGGATCGATGCCCACGCATAGCGGGCCATACTTCGCCATCGAATTGCTCAATCTCAGACCGAAATCCGAGCGTTGGGCACTCACTTCCTTGCTGCTGGGGCTACTCATCACTACTCACGGCTTTCCAAATCGAATAGCTGCTTGGAATGATCCTGAATACTCATGATCTGATAATCATTATTGCGTACAGCCTCGATAGCCATCAGCACGGCGGAGAATTCCGTCATCGTGGTGAATTGCGGCAAATCGGCCGCAATGGCCGCGGAACGGATGGCATATCCGTCGGAACGCGAACCACGGGAATTGGGCGTGTTGAGAATCAGATCAATCGCCCCCTCTTCGATCAGCTGGACGACGTTCTTGCCGACGCTGCCCGCCGCATGGTACGTGGTGATCGGCTCTTCCGGATCGGAATCCATACGGACGCTGATCTTGTCGACGATCTTGGAATCGATGCCGTAGCGGCGCAGCACGGAAGCCGTGCCCTCAGTGGCCCAGATCTTGAAGCCAAGCTCAACGAGCCTTGCCGCGAACAGCGGCAGCTGACGCTTGTCGGTGTCGTTCACGGAGATGAACACGTTGCCGCTGGTCGGCAGACCGCCCTCGTAGGCGGCGAGCTGGCTCTTGGCGAACGCATGCGGGAAGTCACGATCGAAGCCCATGACCTCACCGGTGGAACGCATCTCCGGTCCAAGCAGCACGTCGACGGTCTTGCCGAGCGGCGTACGGAAACGCTTGAACGGCAGCACGGATTCCTTGACGGCAACCTGCTGGCCACGGTGGATGTCACCGCCATCTCCATGAGGCAGAAGCAGACCATTGTCACGCTGCTGCTGGATGGTCTCACCAACCATGATGCGCGCGGCGGCCTTGGCCAGCGCCACACCGGTGGCCTTGGAAGCGAACGGCACGGTACGGGAGGCACGTGGATTGGCTTCGATGACGTACAGCGTGTTGGCCATGAAGGCATACTGCACGTTGATCAGTCCCTGGACTCCGCAGCCCTTGGCAATGGCATAGGTGCCCTCGCGCAGACGGCGAATCTGATCGTCGGACAGCGTGCTTGGCGGCAAAGTGCATGCGGCATCGCCGGAATGCACGCCGGCCTCCTCGACATGCTCCATGATGCCACCGATATACAGTTCCTTGCCATCGAACAAGGCATCGACGTCGATTTCCACGGCGTCCTGCAGGAACTTGTCGATGAGCAGCGGGGAAGGCAGACGACCGGAGACAACGGTATCGGCCTGGGCTTCCTTCAACGCACGATCAACGTACTTGCGCAACTGGGCATCGTCATAGACGATTTCCATGCCACGGCCGCCAAGCACGTAGCTCGGACGCACCAGCACCGGGTATCCGATGGCGTGGGCTGCCTCACGGGCCTCGTCCAGGCTCAATGCGGTGCCGTAACGCGGCGCGTTCATATCGGCCTTCTTCAGCACCTCGCCGAAGAGCTCGCGGTTTTCGGCCAGATCGATCGATTCCGGGGTGGTACCGAGAATCGGCACCCCCGCAGCCTTCAGTCGAGCGGCCAAGGACAGCGGGGTCTGTCCACCGAGCTGGACGATGACGCCCTTGATCGGTCCCATCTTCTTTTCGGCTTCGTAGATCTCAAGCACATCCTCGAAGGTGAGCGGCTCGAAATACAGGCGATCGGACATGTCGTAATCGGTCGACACGGTTTCCGGATTGCAGTTGACCATGATCGTGTCATAGTCCTTGCCGAGCTCCTGCACGGCATGCACGCAGGTGTAATCGAACTCAATGCCCTGGCCGATGCGGTTCGGACCGGAACCGAGGATGATCACGGCCTCGCGGTCGCGTGGACGCAGCTCGGTCTCATCCGCATAGCAGGAATAGTAGTACGGCGTGGCCGCATCGAATTCGGCGGCGCAGGTATCGACGGTCTTGTATACCGGACGAAGATCATACGACCACCGCAGCTCACGGATGGTGTTCTCACCTTCGTCTCCCAGACGGCGCAGATGCGCGATTTGCAGATCGGACAGACCGGCGAGCTTCGCCTTTTTGAGAAGCTTCCTGGAGAGCTTCTCCGCGTTCTTGACCTCCAACGCGGTCTCGTTGATGAGCTCGAACTGGCGGATGAACCACGGATCGATCTTGGTAGCTGCGAAGATCTGTTCCTCGGTGGCGCCGCCCCACAGGGCACGCTGGATCTGCAGATAACGGTGTTCGGTCGGCACCTTGATGGCGTCGAGCAGCTGGCTGACTTCCTCCTGGGAAGGCTTGTCGCCATCCCAGTTGAATCCCATGTGCCTCTTGTCGATGGACCGCATGGCCTTGCCCAAGGACTCCTGGAAGTTGCCCGCAAGCGCCATGGCTTCGCCGACCGACTTCATGGAAGTGGTCAGGGTCGGATCGGCGCCTGGGAACTTCTCGAACGCGAAACGCGGCACCTTGGTGACCACATAGTCGATGGTCGGCTCGAAGCTGGCCGGAGTGGACTGAGTGATATCGTTCTGAATCTCATCCAGCGTATAGCCGAGAGCCAGTTTCGTGGCGATTTTGGCGATCGGGAAGCCCGTGGCCTTGGATGCCAGGGCGGAGGAACGGGAGACACGCGGATTCATTTCGATGACGATGATGCGTCCCGTGTCCGGATTGACTGCGAACTGGATGTTGCATCCACCGGTATCGACGCCCACGCCGCGGATGATGGCGATGCCGATGTCACGCAGCTTCTGGTATTCGCGGTCGGTCAGAGTGAAGACCGGCGCCACGGTGATGGAGTCGCCGGTGTGCACGCCGACCGGATCGACGTTCTCGATCGGGCAGACGACAACGACATTGTCCTTCTTGTCGCGCATCAGCTCGAGCTCGTATTCCTTCCAACCCTCGATGCCCTCTTCGATCAGGACCTCGTCGGTCGGGGAATAATGGATTCCCGCGCCCGCGATGCGGTGCAGCTCGTCCTCATCATGCGCGATGCCGGAGCCGAGGCCACCCATGGTGAAGCTTGGGCGGACAACCAGCGGATAGCCGAATTTCTCGGCGATCTTGTCCACTTCCTCAAGGGAGTGCGCGATGTCGGAACGCGCGGATTCGGCGCCGGCCTTCTCCACGACCTTCTTGAAAAGTTCACGGTCCTCACCGCGATCGATGGCGTCAAGGGAAGCGCCGATCAGCTCGACGTTGTACTTCTTGAGCACACCGGCCTCGCCCAGCGCCATGGCGGCATTCAAAGCGGTCTGGCCGCCCAGGGTCGGCAGCAACGCGTCAGGACGTTCCTTGGCGATGATCTGCTCGAGAATCGGAGTGGAGATCGGCTCGATATAAGTGGCATCGGCCATTTCCGGATCGGTCATGATGGTAGCCGGGTTGGAGTTGACCAGAATGACCCGGATGCCCTCTTCGCGAAGCACGCGACAGGCCTGGGTGCCCGAATAATCGAATTCCGCGGCCTGGCCGATCACAATCGGGCCAGAGCCGATGACCATCACGGACTTGATGTCTGTGCGCTTAGGCATTGCGGGTTCCCTCCTTGGTGGAACGCATAAGATCGACGAAGCGATCGAACAGGTAGGCGGCGTCGTGCGGGCCGGCCGCGGCCTCCGGATGATACTGCACGGAGAAGGCTGGAATATCGACGCATTGCAGGCCTTCGACCACGTTGTCGTTCAAATCGACATGGCTGACGAACACCTTGCCGTACTTGCCGTCTTCGAACGGAGCGTCCACGGTTTCGCCGATAGGCGCGTCCACGGCGAAGCCATGGTTATGGGCGGTGATTTCGATTTTGCCGGTGGTCATGTCCTTGACCGGCTGGTTGATGCCGCGGTGGCCAAATTTGAGCTTGTATGTGCCGAAGCCAAGCGCGCGTCCCAGCAGCTGGTTGCCGAAGCAAATGCCGAAGAACGGGTATCCCGCATCCAGAACCTGACGCAGCAGGTTTACTTCCGGATCGGCTTGTTCCGGATCTCCCGGGCCATTGGAGAAGAAGACGCCATCCGGATTGAGAGCCTCAAGCTCGTCAAAGGTGATGGTGGACGGAACCACATGCACACGGCAGCCGCGTTCCGCCATACGGTGCGGGGTCATGGCCTTGATGCCCAAATCGACCGCCGCGACGGTGAACAACGGATCCTTGCCTTCGAATTCGCCGCACGGCTCGATGGTATAGGCTTCCTTGGTGCTGACCTCGTCGTAGAGGCTCATGCCCTTCATCTGCGGAGTGGCCTTGACTTCGTCGAGCATGGACTCAATGGAACGCGGCTTGCCGTTGTCGTCAAGCAATGCGTCGCCGGAGAAAATGGCGGCACGCATGACGCCCGCGGAACGCAGGTGGCGGACCAGCTTACGGGTGTCGATATGGCTGATGCCGACGATGTGGTTGGATTCCAAGTCATCGTCAAGGCTGCCGGTGGCACGCCAATTGCTCACGTTCGGGCTGGGATCGCGCACCACATAACCGGCGACCCAAATCTTGGATGATTCCGGATCCTCCCCGTTGATTCCCGTGTCCCCGATATGCGGGAACGTCTGTACCACGATCTGCCGATCGTAGCTGGGATCGGTAAGCGTTTCCTGATAGCCGGTCATGCCGGTCGCAAAAACGATCTCCCCGCTGGTCGTGCCGATCGCACCGTATGGCTCACCCACATACACCTGTCCGTCTTCAAGAACGAGAACGGCATCCTGAGGGTCAAACATCACGGCTTCGGAATCATACTGGTTCACCAAAACCCCCTTATAGTCAAGGTATTCGTACCAAGGATAGCGGCCGGTTAGGACTCGCGACCCGGCCGAATCGCTTAACTTCCAGCTTTATTCAGCCGAAGGTTCGGTCGGTTGCCCATCCACTGGAGAAGCCTGCGCATCCGCGCTCACGGCGCTGAGCAGACCGTGGATGAACGCCGGCGAATCATCATCGCACAGCGTCTTGGCAAGGCCCAAAGCCTCATCGATGGCCACCATGTTGGGGACATCGTCATTGAACATGATCTCCCACGTGGCGATACGCAATATATTGCGGTCCACAACACCCATACGCTTGACCTTCCAACCGGTGGAATGCTCGTCAAGCATGGCGTCGATGGCGGCGATATGCTCCGCCACGCCACGTACGATTTCGATGGCGTATTCAGGCAGCGGTGTCTGAGCGCCGGGCTGCTCGATGCGCTCAGCAAGAAGGGACAGGATGTCCTGTCCCTTCTCATCCGCTTCATACAACGTGTTCAGAGCCCTCTTACGAGCGGTGGAACGTGCCATGAAACTTCGCTGTCCTTACTCTCAGTTCTCGCGGCCGAGGTAGGAGCCATCGGTGGTGTTCACCTTGACCTTCTCGCCCTCGCCGATGAACAGCGGCACCTGGATCTCGGCGCCGGTCTCGACGGTGGCCGGCTTGGTGCCGGCGTTGGAACGGTTGCCCTGCAGACCCGGTTCGGTGTGGGTAACGGTCAGGACCACGGAAGCCGGCAGTTCGACGGACAGCGGGGTGCCGTCATGGAAGGAGACAACGCAGTCGGTGCCTTCGAGCAGGAACTTGGCCTGGTCTCCGACCAGGGTCTTCGGAATGAAGATCTGATCGTAGGTGGTCATATCCATGAACACGAAATTGTCGCCGTCCTCATAGGAGTACTGGAGGTTGCGGTTGTCGACGGTCTCGAAATCCATCTTCATGCCCGCGTTGAAGGTCTTGTCGACGATCTTGCCGGAAAGCACGTTCTTGATGGTGGTACGCACGAAGGCGGGACCCTTGCCCGGCTTCACGTGCTGGAACTTGATGACGGTCCACAGCTGTCCGTCAAGATTCAGGACGGAACCGTTCTTGATGTCGTTGGTAGTCTGTGCCAAATTAACTCACCTATTTCTTCATCTAACGGGAAAGCTTACAAAAAGCCTTGCTCATTATGCCATGACGAGTTGACCATCACGTATATGCGACGTGCCGTGGACTTCGTCCCCCGTCTTCGATGGAATCCGGGATGCACGAAAAGTCTCCGGCACGTTCCGTTCTTGGTTTCGTCCTTGGATGATTACGATTCAGAACCCAACCCCATAGGATGCGATGGCCGCAGGACCCTGCCCTTCCACGAGGAACGATTCATCGATGTCGGCGATGCGCGACACTCCAGCCGAATTCATGGTATGGGCGAGCTCATCGGTGATCTTACCCACCATGTCGACGATGCCGTCCTCGCCACCGGCCGCCGCGGCCCACTGAATCGGCCTGCCAAGACCGACCGCGTTGGCCCCCAAAGCCAAAGCGCGGAAGACATCTCCACCGGTGCGGATACCGGTATCGGCGAAGATCTCTGCATCACGCCCCAAGGCCTTTCTGATGCGGGGCAGAGCGTAGGCAACCGGGACCACGCCGTCCACCTGGCGTCGTCCATGGTTCGACACCATGACTCCCGCGGCACCGGCGTTCATGGCGGTCACGGCGTCCTCGGGACGCATGACGCCCTTGACGTAGACCGGCAGACCGGAAAGATCCTTAAGCCACTGGATGTCCTTGGGCGTGATCGACGTCGCCAAATTCAAAGTCCAGTCGGTCATATGCATGTTCGGGAAGTTCCCGCTCGAACCCTCCCAGGTGCCATCAATGCCATTGCGGAATCCAAAATCGCGGCGATATCCGGGGCAGTCCAAGGTAAGCATCAGAGCCTTCGCCCCCGCTTCGACGGAGCGTTCCACAAAGCCTGCGGAAACCTTGCGGTCATCGAACAGATAGACCTGTTGCCACCATTCGCCCTGGACCTCCTGAGCGAAATGCTCCACCGGTTCCGAAGCGTTCGTCGGGTAGACGATGAACGATCCTGCACGGTGCATGCCGTTCTGCGAACTGATCTCGCCCTTCTTGCTGGCAAGACGGTGATATGCGGTGGGCGCGCCGAAAATCGGGGTGTCGATGTGCACACCGCCCACGGTGACGGAGGTGTCGATATCGCCCACGTTGTGGAACGTTCGGGGCAGGATGCCATACCTTCTCCATGCCAAGGTATCGATATCGTTGGTTCCGCTGTCGATGTCGGCGTTGCCATCCTCATACAGAAGACCGGCCGTGGTCATGTTCTCAACGGCTTTGTCATGAATCGTACGCCAATCCATTGTGTCCCTTCCTTTGCTATCCGGATTCTCGAACGTCAGGGGCGGAAGCAATCGCAGGTTTTCCGCTCCGGTCACTCTCGAACACTACGGAAACGATATGGAGCTCCGGCGGTTACGTCCGTTATTCGGCACGAATGGTTATCGCTTTTACCAATAGCGCGTATTCAGCCGCGGATGGATGACGGTTTGACGCGGGAAACGTTCCGGAACGGTCCTTTGATCAAAACCGATGCCTTGTTCCTGATTCAAGAAAGCCAGGGGGTGCAAGAATTGGCGGAAAACAAAATATGCCCTTGGAGGCGTAAACCTCCAAGGGCATATTCACGCTAGTTCAAAGCGTGTCTTCCGATATCGGGTAAGACTACTCGATGATCTTGGTGACACGGCCCGAGCCGACGGTGTGGCCGCCTTCACGCACTGCGAAGGTCAGGCCCTCTTCCATAGCGATCGGCTGAATCAGCTCAACGCCGAAGGTGGCGTGATCGCCCGGCTGAACCATCTCGACGCCTTCCGGCAGGGTGATGACGCCGGTGACATCGGTGGTACGGAAGTAGAACTGCGGACGGTAGTTGGAGAAGAACGGCGAGTGACGGCCGCCTTCGTCCTTGGTCAGCACGTAGACTTCGCCCTCGAACTTGGTGTGCGGGGTCACGGAGCCCGGAGCAGCCAGAACCTGGCCACGCTCG
>NZ_JBNMKH010000010.1:0-40559 GCF_050874245.1 Bifidobacterium sp.
CAGCAGGGAACCGTTCTGCTCAGCCCTCTTGGCAAGGCGCATCTGCGTAAGCGCCTTCTACGTAGATGGGGGTTTGCGGTTGGCTCGGCTTTGGTTGCCGCCATCTGGACCGTGGCGATGTTCTGGAATGTCTTTCGTGCCGTATGTTCTGGCGCTTCGATGTATTCTCCGTCGTTGTTGCCTACCGATGCGGATTTTGCCCAGTTGGCTCGTACCGCGACTACATCGTGGGCGTATGCGTCCGGAACCGGCATCAGCGCCCCGAACGCCCCATGGCTACTGGTATTGATGGTGTTTTCAGTGCTTTCCTGCGGACATGTCGCCACGGCGGTTGGCTTGGTGTTCTTCCTTTCCGCGCCGATCATGGTGTTCTCGTTCTGGGCTTTGGCTGGTATCTTCACCCGCTCGGACGCAGTGCGTTGCGTGACCGCACTGTTGTGGTTCGCGATGGCGTTGTCCATGGGCCTCTATGCCGATGCCGACGTGGCGATGCTGACGGTCATGATGTTCCTTCCCGCCGCTTTCGCGTTCTCGTTCCGCGCGGTCGGTATGTATCGTACGGAGGATTTGGTAAGGCCTCGTGCATCGGTGCAGTCCGCGGCCCTTGCCGCTTTGTGCTTCATTCCGGTGGTCGCAGCCGAACCGCAGCTGTTGCTGCCTTTGATGCTGACCTTCCTGACGTTTCTGTTTTTTGTCCGGGCCCATAAGCCTACGTTGCTGTTGATTCCTCTTCCCGCCGCCTTCGTCTGCGCGCCGACGTTGGTCAATGTGGTCCGTTTCGCCAAAGACGGAACGTGGCGCCAGCTGTTCGGCAGTGTCATGCTTCCCTTCACCAGTCGAGACGGTGATCCGATTGTCGCAAACCTGTCCGATATGTTGTCCCGAGTGTTCGGCATCGGCGCCGGACATGGATGGTGGGAGTACGCGGTCGTGGCAGTTCTGGGATTGATCGCGGTACTTGCCGCGGTGTCGCTGGTGTTGCCTTTTGTGTTGCGCGCGTCGCGTATGATGTGGGTCGCCGTCGTCGCGGGAGTCGTAACATCCATTCTTTCCGCGGCCGTCGCGGTAGCCGTGGATGTGAATGGTCCGGTCGCGGGTTCCATGTTGCCTGGAGCCGCATATGCGATGCTGGGCCTGCTTGCCTGTATCTGCATGGTGGCGGGCGGCGCGGTACGACGATTTGTCATGCTGCGACAGCAGGGAAGAACCGGCGCCGTCGAGGTCGAGGGACATGGCTCGAAGCTGACGCCGGTCGCCGCGCGCGTGGGGCGTACCGTACTGGTCTGCTTGTTGACCGTTTCCGTTGTGGTTTGCGCAGGATTCGATTATGCCGAGCATGACCGTGGACAGGTGCGGGCCAGTGATTCCGGCCTGCCGATGGTATCGACCGATTTTCTCGAACAGGATGATGCGCGTCGTGTGCTTGCCTTGCGCGCCGACAGTGCGGGATCGGTCAGCTACAATGTCATGCGCACCGGCCGTGGTGATCTGATAGACAGCTCTCCGGCGCAACGTGTCGAGGTGCTTTCGGGCCGTTTGGACGGTAACAGCAGAACCATAGCGCAGGATTGCGCCCAGCTTTTGGCCAATGCGGATTCCGATGCCATCGCCGAATTGGCCAAGCTCGGATTCGGTGGAATTTATGTCGTCAAGCAGAATGGCGACAAGGCTCAACGGGAGGCATCGAGCCAGTTGAATTCGAATATCGGAGCCTCGGATGGAACGCAGAACGTCGTCAGCTCCGATGACGGGACCTATTACCGTCTGGTGGTTCAGAACCTATCCAAGCAGCATATCGACCGTAACGGATTCGACAAGGCTGCCGCGAGCCCATGGCGTCGCGCGTGGCTATGGTGCATGGGCTTTGTCCTTGCGGCATATTGCCTGGTTGCGCTTCCGCGAATCCGCCGTTATGGTCAGGAGGAAGCATGAGTAGACATTCCCGTCCCAATAGGCCCCTGCGCGTCGTTCTTGCCGTCGTCTCGGTGCTGGTCATCGTCGTTCTGATCGCGGTGTCCCTTGTCTATCGTCCGTCGTGGCTGCACGCCGATGCCCCTTCGGTGAATCGGTCCTCCGTGGGACGCACCGTCAGCCCAAGACAGTTGCAGACATATTGCCCGTCTCGTATGACCATCGCTGATACCGGTTCCTATGGTGACAGCGAATACCAGGCTTCGAACGGCGATATCGCATCTTCCGCGCGGTATTCCGCGTTCGGCTCCGTATTCCACTCCTCAGTCGCGTCGTTGGGCGCGGATTCGATGTCCTCCGCATTGACGCTCGACAAGAAAAGCGTGGATTCCTCCGATGACGTGTTCGTTGCTTCCGGCAATGTCGATGATGGCGCCCAACTGCAGGATACGCGTCTGCTGACGGCCTCTAACGGTACTGGTGCCGCTTCATCCGTGATGTCTTGGGCCACCGACGGCGATCTCAAAGGTGTATCGGCGGCTTCCTGCGTGGCTCCGGCGTTGAAGCAGACCTTTCTGGTAACGGGGACGAAGACAGGGATGACCCAGCAACTGGTTGTGGCCAACCCGTCCGCCAAAGCCACATCGGTTAACGTCAAGGTTTGGGGCGCCGACAAGAGCGGTTCATTGGCCCTTTCCACAGGCTCGATGCTGACGGTTGGCGCCGGTGAGGAATCGGTGTTGAATCTTGCCGCGGCCGCCTCCGGACAAGATGCGTTATACGTCACCGTTTCCGGTGTTGATACTCCTGTTGCCGCGATAGTGCGCACAGTCTCCATGGAGGGATTGATTTCGAAGGGATCGGATTACGTCGTTCCCAACAATGTCTCTTCCAAGGTCCTGGCCGTGGACGGTCTTGCTTACGGCGACAATATGACTCTGTACCTGTATGCCGCCCATAGAACCGATGTCACCGTATCGTGGGTGGATGCCGAGGGCTCGGAACCGGTCAACCAGCAGACCTTGGAAGCGGATCGGGCTTCCAGCATCGAACTGGGTAATGTTCCCAAGAACGTGACGGGCGTCATCATCAGTGCTTCCAAACCGGTTTCGGCCGCTGCGAGGATTGCTGATGACGGTACTGGCGGACAGTCCGATTTCGCTTTGGTCAACGCGTCGGTACCGGCGAAGATTTCCGCCATGGCTGTTCCGGACCGGTCCACCGCACAGGTCGGTCTGCTCAATATCTCGAATAAGGAGCGGATTGCGACGATGACCGCATATGATGCGGATGGCGATTTGGTGGACAAGCGTCAGATCACCTTGGGGCCGTCCGCTTCGATGTCAGTGGACGTGGATGATATCAACGATGGCGACGTCGCGGCCATCAGGCTCAAGGATTCTTCGGCGAGTATGGTTTGGAATCTGCGCATCGGGCAACGGGATGTCTCCGACGCGAAGCTCGCCGGGCTTGCCGTCATCGGCGCCATCGACCTGAAGGAAGCCAGGGAGCAGATTTGGGCCAATCAGGATATGACCGTCGTCCGTTGACGGTCATAGACCCCAGTCGGGGTCGATTTCCTCCGGACGGCGTCCATAGAGCTCCGCCAGGCGCGAGACCACTTCATCCCGGATTGCGAATTGCAGATCCATACGGCTTCGCGCATGCGATTGCAACGGCATACGATACAGCACGATGCGTGGAGGAATCCCATGCCCGGCTGGAAAAGACTGTGATCCGAGATGCGGAACGGCTTCCCAAGGTGCGGGATCCGATGGAGGGACGTCCTCCACTGCAAATTGGACAGGGCCGACGAGTTCCGGCCAGGCTTCGTTGAGCCTGCGTATCTGCGCCACCAGCATGTCGTCGAACATGCCGCTTCGGGTGCGGTATTGCGGCAATCTTGTACCGAACATGGGCGTGCGCATGCCGCGGCCATGACGATTGCGGTATGTCGGAGCTTCCCAAGGTATTTGATGCATGTTTCCTACCATATCAGGGTTTACGCGGAAAACATGCGATACCATGGTAGGCATTGGCTCAACGAAGGGAAGGACGATCATGTCGGATGTTTCCGTACCTCGCTGGGACGCCGTGGACATCGATGCGCTCTGCGAAGGGGTGGAGCTGATCGCCTTCGATCTGGACAATACATTGGCGCGTTCCAAAAAGCCGATGAAGGATGATATGGCCAAGGTTTTTTCCATTTTGACTTCGCTGATTGACGTCGCGGTGATAACCGGTGGAAAATACGCATTGCTGCAAAGCCAGGTCGTGGATAGGCTGACCGGTACGGCCAATCGTTCAAGACTCCATCTCATGCCTACCAGCGGAACCCGTTACTACCGGTGGAACGGTCGGCGATGGGCGTTAGTGTTCGCGCATGATCTGAGCGATGAGGAGCGTGCCAAAGCCAAGGAATCATTGGAACGCAATGCGCGCGAGCAGGGTATCTGGTACAGCCATGCCTGGGGCGAACGTATTGAGGACCGGGGCAGCCAGATCACATTCTCCGCTTTGGGGCAGCTCGCCCCGATTGAAACCAAGGAGGCATGGGATCCCACGGATGAGAAAAAGAGCAGATTGGCCCGTGCGGTCGCGGCCGAACTGCCGGAATTGGATGTCAGACCCGGGGGTGCCAGCAGCGTCGATATCTCTCAGCGCGGCTTCGACAAATCTTTCGCCGTCCACGAACTTTCCGGGATTCTCGGCATGGAAGTCGGACGGATCGTATTCATTGGCGATCGTATGGAACCGGGCGGCAATGATTATCCGGCTGCCTTGGCGGGCACTAGGGCGGTGAAGGTGACGGGGCCCGCAGATACCGTAAGGCTATGCGATGAGATCATCGCCGGTCTGTCTCGGTGAGGAGAATGGATATGGGACCGGTGGCGCGTGCATCCTCGTATATGGCGAATGTGCTGTTTCCTCGTGGTTGCGCGGGATGTGATAGGCCGGATGAGATATTGTGCTCCGAATGCCGTGTATTGTTCGATTGTGGTCTTTCCCAGACGCTCGAGACGGCCACGATGGGACGCTGGTTCGCATGCGGGTGGTATCGCGGCGCGGCCAGGCAAGCGATTCTTTCGTGGAAGGACCATGGGGATGAGGAATGCGAACGTCCGTTTTCCGTGGCGCTTTGCTCGCTAGCGGAGCGGGTGGGATTGCCGGATCATCTGGGTGGTGCGTCCCGTGATCGGGTGTTGATTGTGCCCGCTCCATCATCACTTGCGTCCATGCGGCAACGTGGTCGACGCCATATGATGCCTTTGGCGACAGGACTCGCATCGTATCTGCGGGAGCGTACCGGAATGCGTGTGCGGGCATGTGAGGCTTTGGAGAATAAGGGAACTGCTGGAAGATCCGTTGAGACCGGTGGAACGGCGCAACGCTCACAACGTTTGAAAGGTCGCATCGTGGTCCGGGAAAAGTTTCTCCTTAAGGACAAGGCGGTGATTCTGGTGGATGACATCGTCACTTCCGGCACTACCATGCGCCGCTGCATCGACGCCTTGTCCTTAGGGGGAGCCGAAGTGGTCACGGCGCTTTCGCTGGCTCACACGCCTGCGGGCAGGCCAGCGAAAGCCGGACGTCACTTCTCGTCGGAAATATGATATTTCGGCAGTGTTATCTCAAAGTCCGCGCCACGTGGATCATCCACGACACGTACCGTTCCACCGTGCAATTGCGCCGCCCAACGGGCGATTGACAGCCCTAGGCCGGTGCCTCCCGACTCGGTGCCTGGACCGGTTTTGCCTTTGACGAATCGGCGGAAGATATCTGAACGAGCCTCCTGTGGAATCTGGGAGCCGAAATTGACGACATTCGTCACAATCGTGGAATGTTCCTTGTCATCATGGGCCTCGATGAGTACCGCGGTGTTGTCCGCGGAATGCTTGAGCGCGTTGGCGATGATATTGGTGAACAATTGGCGCAGCCTATCCTGATCGCCTTCCATCTCGATATCGTCGGGAACATGGATCTTGATGTCGTGGGCATGGCCGGCATCGGCGATTTCCAGCGGTTCCACGGTTTCGTCGATGAAATCCGCGAAATTGAATCTATCTATTTGCAGACTTGCCGCACCTGCCTCCATACGTGACAGGTCGAGCAGGAAGGCTATGAGGTCGGAAAGACGATGCGTCTGGTTGAGAATGCTTTCCAGATTCGACGGAGTCGGCTCAACCACGCCATCTGCCATGTTCTCCACCATGGCCTGTAGCGCCGAAACCGGCGTACGCAGCTCATGGCTCACATTGGCCACCATATCTCGACGCATCTGATCCGCGTGCTGAAGCTCCTCGGCCATCTCATTGAAGGACATGGCCAACTGGCCCACTTCATCACGATTGTTCTCATCAACATGCACGCGCACGGTGTAGTCGCCATCCGCCATGGCTTCGGCGGCGTCCCTCATCTCACGCAGGGGAGAGGTCAGCCCTCTGGAGAAGAAGTATGTGATGCCCAATGCTACGGCAAGAGTAATCGGCATGGCAATCCAGATGCTCAGTTCCACTTTGAGTAGGAACCAAGCCATGATGAAGGCGATGAGGGTGGAGATGGTGATCAGCACGCACAATTCGACCTTGAGTGATGAAAACGAACCAATGGGGCGTTTGGTGTCCAAAACATTGACCGAACGCCCCGGTTTCGAATCGGTAGTATGCATACCACCAAATACTAGCGCATCACTTTTGCGGCTCCGGCGGTTCGAACGCGTACCCGACGCCGTGCACGGTCCGGATGGTCTTCGAACCCAGCTTATGCCGTAGCGCTTTGACGTGCGAGTCCACGGTGCGGGTACCGGAGGCATCCACCCAATCCCACACCTCTTCGAGCAGTTTTTCACGGGTGAGCACGGACTTCGGCTTACGAGCCAGCGTGGCAAGAAGGTCGAATTCCGTCGGAGTCAGATGAACCTGCTTGCCATCGACGGTGACGATGCGTTGGGCCGGGTCGATGACCAATGAGCCGAAATTGAGCAGCTTCTCGTTTTCGGAATTCTTGGCGATGATCTTGGCACGGTCCACACGCCGTAGCAAGGCCTTGCACCGCGCGATGAGCTCGCGCATGGAGAACGGCTTGGTCATATAGTCATCGGCTCCGGCTCCAAGACCGATGACCTTGTCGGCTTCATCATCTCGCGCCGTCAGAATCAGCACAGGCACAGGGCGTTCCGCCACGATGCGCTTGGTGGCCTCGAGACCGTCCATCACGGGCAACATGATGTCCATGATGACCAGATCCGGACGAAGCGTGGACGCCGCCTGCACCGCACTTGCGCCGTCGGAGGCCACGCGTGCGGTCCAGCCTTCCGCCGTGATGCGCTGTGCGATGGCCGTGGCCAGCGTCGGTTCGTCTTCGACCACCAGAACGGTATGCGGCTCCGTCGTTGTGGACTGTGCTGATGAGTTGAGCATGAAGTATTCCGCCTTTCTCAGTGTTCTGGCTTCAAGAATACTGCGCCCAATGCCGGAACGGTGATTTTCGCGGACCAGTCACGGGAATGGTATTCCCCTTCGACAGCCTCGAAAGTGCCGTTATGGATGTCGGATCCACCGTACTTCTTATCATCGGTGGTCAGCACTTCGGTCCATCGGCCGCCCTTGGTGAGCGGAACCTGATAGTCCTCCCATGCCTCGCCGGAGAAGTTCACGACGACAACCATCTGCTCCCCATCCTTGCCGATACGTACGAAGCTGAGCGTGTTGTGGTCGGCATCGTCGCTGGTGAGCCATTGGAAGCCCGCGGGATCGAAATCCTGGCTCCATAGCGCTGGAGACGCCTTGTACAGCGCGTTCAGGTCGGCGACGAGCTTCTGCACGCCACGATGGTCGGGCCAGTTGAGCGCGTCCCAATCGACCGAGCCGTCATGGTCCCATTCGCCGTACTGCGCCACTTCGTTGCCCATGAAGGAGAGCTTCTTGCCGGGATGGGCCCATTGGTAGGCGAACAGCGCGCGCACGCCGGCGTAACGCTGCCAGTCGTCGCCTGGCATCTTGCCGAAAAGCGATCCCTTTCCGTACACGACCTCGTCATGACTGATTGGCAGCACGTAATGCTCGGAATAGGCGTACACCATGGAGAAGGTGATCTCGTTGTGGTGCCACTTGCGGTTGATTGGTTCCTCATGCAGGTATTCCAAGGTGTCGTGCATCCAACCCATGTTCCACTTGAGTCCGAAGCCGAGACCGCCTGCGTCGGTCGGCGCGGTGACACCGGGATACGCGGTGGATTCCTCGGCGATCATCATGATGCCCGGGTTGTTCTTGTACGCGGTTGCCGTGGCCTCCTTGAGGAAGTCGATGGCCTCGAGGTTCTCGCGTCCGCCATAGATGTTCGGATGCCACTGGCCGGGTTTGCGGCTGTAATCGAGGTAGAGCATGGAGGATACCGCATCCACGCGCAGCGCATCGATATGGTATTCGTCCAGCCAGAAGCAGGCGTTGGCGACCAGGAAGTTGCGCACTTCGCGGCGCCCGAAGTTGAACACATAGGTGCCCCAGTCCGGGTGCTCGCCGCGGGTCGGATCGGGATCCTCATACAGCGGGGTTCCATCGAATCTGCCGAGGGCGAACGCGTCTTTCGGGAAATGCGCGGGGACCCAGTCCATGATCACGCCGATGCCGGCGTCATGCATTTTCTCGACCAGATACTTGAAATCGTCGGGACCGCCAAGTCTCGAATCGATTGCATAGTAGCCGGTCACCTGATATCCCCACGAGCCGGAGAAGGGGTGTTCGGCCAGCGGCATGAATTCCACATGGGTGAAGCCTTCCTTCTGGATGTAGGGGACCAGCTTGTCGGCGAGTTCGCGATAGTTGCTCACGTCCTTGCGCCAGCTGGAGGCATGCACCTCGTAGATGCTGACCGGCCCGTTATGCGGGTCGGTGGCGGCACGTTTGTCCATCCAGGTCTTATCGTGCCATGCATGGGTGGATTCCACGACGATGGAACCAGTGTGCGGTGGAATCTCGTGCGAGCGTTCCATCGGGTCGGCTTTCATGACCCATTCGTTGTTGGCGTTGAGGATTTCGTATTTGTAAATGGTTCCAGCCTCGACGCCGGGTACGAACAGCTCCCAGATTCCGGAGGAACCGAGTTCCCGCATGGCATGGGTGCGGCCGTTCCATCCGTTGAAGTCGCCAACCACACGGACCGCATGGGCGTTCGGGGCCCATACCGTGAATGCGGTGCCGACCAGTTGCTTTCCCTCGCTCCCATCGTTGGAGCCAAGTGGATCGTCATAGCGCAGTACACGAGCGCCCAATGCCTCCCAGAGTCGCTCATGCCGGCCTTCTCCGAACAAATACATGTCCAGATCGCCGATGGTGGGCAGATACCTGTACGGGTCATCGGACACCACGACGGACCCATCCTCGTATTCCGTCTTGACGCGGTAATCGGGAACGCCGAAGCCGTCATCGGTGACGATGGCCGGGACGAGCGCCATGAAAACGCCATTGAATTCATGTACCGCCTGGGTCTGTCCCTTTTCGGTGATGATTGTTACGGATTTCGCCAATGGGCGTAGCACTCGGATTGTGACGACATCCTCGTGCCCATCCGCGCCGAGATGTCCGCCGAGCACCTCGTGCGGATTGTAAAACGTACCGTTGCTCACTGCATCCAGGTCGCCCTGCGCAACAGGAACGGCAACGCTATCTTCTTTGATCTTGGATTCTGTAGCCATGGAAAAAGTGTAAGCATGAAATGCTTGAAAAATGGCTCGTGTCGCGGCCTTTTTTTGAAATTTAGGCTATTTTTGGGCAAGTCCAGACCTGATGGCACAATAATTCGGGTTTTGTGTAAGCATTTCACGGAGGATTCATGGGTTATAAGGTCGGCGACATGGTCGTCTATCCACGTCATGGCGCTGCGAAGGTGGAGGCCATTACCGAGCGGACAGTCAAGGGCGTGACCCGTCAGTATCTGCAACTGTCGGTGCTTTCATCCGATGGGCTGGTCATCAATGTGCCGGTGGACAATGCCAAGAAGGTCGGTGTCCGAGATATCGTCGGCGCCAAGGAGGTGGCGAAGGTCTTCGAGATCCTGCGCACTCCCATCATCGAGAAGGAAATGAACTGGTCACGTCGGTACAAGCTGAACGTGGAGAAGATCGCCACGGGCGACGTCAATAAAATCGCCGAGGTGGTGCGTGACCTTTCCCAGCGCGATGTCGACGAGCATGGACTGTCCGCGGGTGAGAAGCGTATGCTGACCAAGGCCCGCAGCATCCTAACCTCGGAGATCGCGTTGTCCGAGCATCTCGATGAGTCCGAGGCCCAGCGTCTGCTCGATGTGAATCTCGGATATGAGCCGGCGCGGCCGGGCGATGAGCAGCACCACACCGAGGCTCCGAAGGAAGCGGCCATGGACACTCTGGCGCGTGTCGAGGCCGAAAACAAGAAGTCTAAAAAGAAGTAGGACGTTCATGCGTATCGGTCAGGGATTTGATGCCCATCGATTCGCATCCCATGACGCAGGCAAGCCTCTTTGGCTTGCCTGTTTGCTTTGGGACGGCGATGGCATCGAAGGTGATTCGGACGGCGACGTTGTGGCTCATGCGCTGATTGACGCGTTGCTCTCAGCGGCTTCATTGGGCGACATCGGCATGCTGTTCGGCGTGGGGGCCGATTCGGCCGGTGCGGGCGCACATGGGGACGAAATGCTCCGAAAGACAGTCGATTATCTGCATGATCATGGCATGCGGCCGGTAAGCGCCAGTGTGGTCGTCATAGCGAACCGCCCGAAAATCGGTAAACGTCGTGAGGAGGCCCGTCAGGCGTTGAGTCAGGCGGTCGGCTGCGATGTCTCCCTGACCGCCACCACCACGGATGGCATGGGATTCACCGGCGTTGGTGAGGGCATCGCAGCCATCGCCAACGCGCTTGTGGAACCAATTGTCTAGTTTCCCATCCCCCTCTTTATCAGTGGCGTATCGTTTCGACCACTTTGGCGATAATCCAGAAAATCGTGGAAAGCGTCACGATGATAAAGCTCGGAGGAGCGGGGAACATGGCGGAAAACACCAATCCGCCCCAGATTGAGATCAAGCAGATCACCGTGGCGACGACCATCGCGGAGAATGGCGAACGCGTGATGATATTGGCCGTTGCGGCGGGGGTGACCACCAGCGCGAAGATCAACAACGTGCCGACAGCGGGAACGGCGATGGTGATCACACCTGCCATAATCGCCATGAAGCATATGTTCATAAGACCGACAGGAACGCCTTTCGCCTGCGCCACCTGCTCATCAAGCGAACTGAACAGCAACGGGCGGTAGATGACGGCCAATGCCGCCAGCAGCAACACGTCGAATACCGCGAATCCGATGATCTGCCCATTCGTGATCGTCAGAATGGATCCAAACAGTATCGACTGCATCTGTTGGGATGCGGAGCTGGACAACCGTGCGAAGAACAGACCCATGCCTGTGGCGAAGGCCAGAACAGTGCCCGTGGCGATTTCGCGCTGTGAGGCCTTCTTCCCCAGCGCGCCGATCACCAAGGCTCCACCGAGGGCGAACGCGCCGAGGCCGACGCTGACCGGCAGACCTAGCAAGACCGCGCCCGTGGCACCCGGCAATCCGATGTGCGCCAATGCGTGCGCGGCGAATGTGGAATGACGGGCGATGGTGAAGTATCCCATGATTCCGGCTGCGAATGCGATGCATAATCCGGCGAGAAATGCGTTCGTCATGAATGGCGCGGTCAGTGTGCTCGCCCAGTCAGGGTCGAAGGAGAAAGCGGTTCCGTCCATAATCATGCCTCTTGTGTTTTGTGGTTGTGGTGATGGAATTGGGCTACTTCCTCCGGCGCATGGGCGTCGACGGTCATGTCGTCCGGCTCGTCGTCGCTTGGAGTCACGAACATGTCGCCTTGCGGGGTGGTAACCACTTGCACGGTGGTGCCATACAGATGGGTGAGTAGTTTCGAATCCAGCACTTCGTTCATGCCTGCGTAGTGGGGATGCCCGTCGAGCAGATACACGGCTCCGGTGAGAATTGGCAGCAGCATGTTCAGATCGTGGGCCACGACCTGGATCGTCATACCGAGTTCATGGTTGAGTTTGGCGAGCACGTGCACGGTTGCGCGCTGGCTGGCCAGATCAAGATTGGCGAGCGGCTCGTCCAGCATAAGCAGTTGCGGATCGGACACCAGCGCCTGCGCGATGGCGACGCGCTGGCGCAGACCTCCCGAGAGCTCGGACAGGCGGTATGCCGCCTTGTCCCGCATACCGACGAATGTCAATGCGTCGCGGACTTTGTCCTTTTGCCTGCGGGTGGTGAGGTGGATGCCGAATCTGGCTCCCGTCAATCCAAGCATCACCGACTGCTCGGCGGTGATGTTCGATTCGATGTCGGAGGCGTAGCTTTGCGGCACATATCCGATGCGATGGTTCATGGTGCCGGCTGGCTGGCCGAGCACCGTGATGCTGCCCTGCGCGATGGGGACCAGACCGAGTTCGGCCTTCATCATGGTGGTTTTGCCGGCTCCATTGGTGCCAACGATGGCGGTCACCGAGCCCTGTGGGATTCGGAAGGTTCCATGTTGCCAGATAGTGTTCCCGCCGCGTGTCACGCCCGCGTCGTTGAATTCGATACAGGCGGTTGCTTCGTCATGCATGGTCCGCTCCTTGGTCGTTTGCTGACGTAATTGTTCCAAATGGTGTTGACAATCATTCTCAATAAGAAGATGTTTCATACGCGGCCAGGATTTGCATGCTTGAACCACGGGGAAAAGAAACCGCCGACGAAGTGCGTTTCGTCGGCGGTCTTGTGGAATTATCGGTGACGGATGCTCCTATCGATTCATTTTCCCGGATCCGTCTGCCCTGTGTTGTCCGGAGCGGCTTCGTCGGTCGTGGAGCTGGATTCCGATTCCGATTCCGAGCCGGAACCGGAATCGGAAGATTGTGTGTCGGAACCGGCTTCGTCGGTGGCGTCCGTGGCCCCGTTTTTGTCCTTGGCTATTTCCTCGTCCAGTGCCGTGATGAGACGGGTGGTCCATTCGATCAGGTCTTTGCAATCATCCGGCATCTGTTCCGTGATATCGATGACCGGCAGGTCGGATTTGTGTGCGGTCCCGGTGATGATGTTCGTGGCATCGCTGGTCTCCTGTGTGTTGTTGACCAGGAAATCGACGTCACGAGCTTCCAGCAGTTTTTGGAATTCCTGCAGATTCTCCGAAGAGGGTTGTGAGCCATCCGCGGTGGACTGGGAATATCCTGCGGGTGTTTTATCGGTGAGACCGATGTCGCTGAAAAGATAGTACGCGACCGGCTCCGTGGAGGCGTAGGAGATGTCCTTGAACGATTCGGAGGATTTCTCCATGTCCTTTTCGAGTTTCGACTCTCGTTTGCTCCATGCCTTGAGACGGGCCGCAAAATATTTCCGCTGTTTCGGCATGATGCGGCTATAGGTATCGGCCAGTTCCTTCGCCATGGCATTGCGCGCGTCGCTGGAGAACCATAGATGGGGGTTGTCGCCCTCGACCGCGCCGACCATCTGCGCCGCGGATACCGAAACGACGTTCCTTCGCAGGCTCTTCGTGGCCCATGAATCGTATCCGGCCCCGTTGGACACAATAACCTGGGCCTTGTCCAAGGCGTCCACGTCCTTGGTCTTGGGTTCAAAGCCGTGGGCATCTTCGGCGGTGGAGGAAAGGATGGACGTTACCATGACGTGTGATCCTCCAATCTGCTCCGCCACGGAACCCCACTGATTGATCGAGGACACCACTTCAATCGGGGCGGTTTGCTCGGTCGTTGTTTCGGCTGACGGCTGGTTCGGCTCCGGTTCGCTCTTGGAGCATGATGCGGTGCCGAGTACCATGCATAGGGCGATTCCCGCGGCAAAGATGCGAAGGGGCGGACGCTGGTGCGAATGCATGTCGGTTGTGCCTTCTTCCTATGACGTCTCGGTCGTGTCCATCTCATAAACACATGTGCGACTTATGCTTGAAACCAAGATAGTCTACGATACTTGCAAATGCCAATACGACGAGCACGGAAACGAGAGGTGTGACCCATCATGGCAGTGAGAATCGATGGCAAGGCAGTGTCCGCGAGGATCAAGAAGGATCTCGCCGCGAGGGTCGAGACGTTGAAGGCTCAGGGGATTGAACCGGGTCTGGGCACCATTCTGGTCGGCTCCGATCCGGGGTCAGTGAAGTATGTTGCCGGCAAACACGCCGATTGCGCCGAGATCGGCGTGAATTCAATCAAACGAGAGCTGTCTGGAGACGCGACGTTCGAACAGATTGCCGAAACCGTGCGCGAACTCAACGAGGATCCCGCCTGCACAGGCTATATCGTGCAGCTCCCGCTTCCGAAAGGCATCGACGAGAATGCGATTATCGATTTGATTGATCCGAGTAAGGATGCGGATGGCATGCATCCATACAATCTCGGAGAACTGGTCCTGCATGCGAAAGGGGATATAACCACACCTTTGCCGTGCACGCCCCGCGGCGTGATCGAGCTGCTCGGTTCCTACGACATCGATTTGGACGGCAAGGAAGTGTGCGTGCTGGGGCGTGGCATTACCATCGGGCGCACCATCGGGCTGCTGCTCACCCGCAAATCCGTTAACGCCACAGTCACGCTGTGTCATACGGGGACGAAGGACGTGCGCGATCACATGCGACGCGCCGATGTGATCGTCGCGGCCATGGGGTCCGCTGGTTTCGTCAAGCCGGACGACATTAAGGAGGGTGCGGTCCTCGTCGATGTCGGGGTGTCCCGTGTGCTCGACGAGGAGACCGGACGGTATCGGGTCAAAGGGGATATTGACAAAGCTTGTTACGAGAAGGCTTCGGCGTACACGCCGAATCCCGGGGGAGTGGGTCCGATGACCCGTGCGATGCTGCTGCAGAACGTCGTGGAGATGGCCGAGCGCCGGGCTTGATTCTTCGTGACTTGGTTTTCGGGCGTGTCGTCCTGTCGACGCGCCCGATTTTTGTGCATGGTCTGCGGTATGCTTGCGCAATGTGCGCATATTCGCCGCACGCATAACTGAAGAACGATTTTATCCACCAACTATTTTGTAAGAAACCACATTAATGGCAGAGAACAATAACGAAGTCGCCAAGGTCGCCATCAACGACATCGGCACCGAAGAGGACTTCATCAAGGCAGTCGATTCCACCATCAAGAACTTCGATGATGGTGATCTGGTCGAAGGTACCGTCGTCAAGGTCGATCACGACGAGGTCCTGCTCGACATCGGCTACAAGACCGAGGGCGTCATCCCCTCCCGCGAGCTTTCCATCAAGAAGGACGTCGATCCTGACGAAGTCGTCGAGGTCGGCGACACCATCGAAGCCCTTGTCGTCACCAAGGAAGACAAGGAAGGCCGTCTGATTCTGTCCAAGAAGCGTGCCCAGTATGAGCGCGCCTGGGGCGACATCGAGAAGATCAAGGAAGCCGACGGCGTCGTCGAAGGCACCGTCATCGAAGCCGTCAAGGGTGGCCTCATCGTCGACATCGGTCTGCGTGGCTTCCTGCCGGCATCCTTGGTTGAGATGCGCCGCGTCCGCGACCTGTCCCCGTACATTGGCCAGAAGATCAAGGCCAAGATCCTCGAGCTCGACAAGAACCGCAACAATGTGGTCCTCTCCCGTCGCCAGTATCTCGAGGAGACCCAGTCCGAAGTGCGCGAGACCTTCCTGTCCCAGCTCAAGAAGGGCCAGATTCGTGAGGGTGTCGTGTCCTCCATCGTCAACTTCGGCGCATTCGTCGATCTTGGTGGTGTTGACGGCCTGATCCACGTTTCCGAGCTTTCCTGGAAGCACATCGACCACCCGTCCGAGGTCGTCAAGGTCGGCGACAAGGTCACCGTCGAGGTGCTCGACGTGGATCTCGACCGCGAACGCATCTCCCTGTCCCTCAAGGCCACCCAGGAAGATCCGTGGCAGCGCTTCGCACGCACCCACGTTCCTGGCCAGATCGTCAAGGGCAAGGTCACCAAGATTGTGCAGTTCGGTGTCTTCATCTCTGTCGAGGATGGCATCGAAGGCCTCGTGCACATCTCCGAGCTGGCCAACCGTCACGTGGAGAACCCGGAGACCGTCGTCAAGCCGGGCGAGGAAGTGTTCGTCAAGGTGATCGACGTCGATCTCGACCGTCGCCGCATCTCCCTGTCCCTCAAGCAGGCCAACGATTCTGTTGATCCGGCTTCCGAGGACTTCGATCCGGCTCTGTACGGCATGCCGGCAGAGTACGACGAGCAGGGCAACTACAAGTATCCGGAAGGCTTCGACCCGGCAACCAACGAGTGGATCGCTGGTCACGAGAAGCAGCGTGAGGAGTGGGAAGCCCAGTACGCCGCTGCCCACGATCTGTGGGAGCAGCACAAGGAGTTCGTCGCCAAGGAGCTGGAGAACGCCGAGGCTTCCGCAGCTGAGGACGGCCAGGCTCCGAAGGAAGAGAAGGCCGAAGAGGTGTCCAACTACTCCTCCGAGAGCACTTCCAACGGCACCCTCGCCGATTCCGACCAGCTCGCCGCTCTGCGCGACCAGCTGCTCGGCAAGTGAGTCCCGTCGAATCGGTTATAATCCGTTTCGTGTGAATTCCTGATCGAGAGCCCCATGCCATCAGGCATGGGGCTTTTTGTATGCCGTATGCGTTGAACATATCGGACATACAATGACGATTATGATGATTCGAATTGGCCTGACCGGAGGCATCGCCGCCGGCAAAAGCACTGTCGCCGCCCATCTGCGTGAACTGGGCGCCGTGCTCATCGATTACGATGCGTTGGCGCGCAAGGTGGTGGAGCCGGGAAGCGCCGGATTACGGCGAATCGTAGACCGCTTCGGACCTGGCGCATTGGATAAGCAGGGTGCGCTCAATCGTCGGTGGGTCGCCCAGCACGTGTTTTCCGGCCCGAATGCCGAATCCGAGAGACGGGCTCTTGACGAAATCGAGCATCCCTTGATCTACGAACTCGCTGCCGAGGCCGAGACGCGTGCCCTCGCGATTGACCCCAACGCAATCGTGGTGCATGATATCCCCTTGCTGGCGGAAGTGATGGACGATCTGCCTTTCCGCTTCGATCACATAATCACCGTCGAGGCTCCTGATGACGTGCGAGTAAAACGTATGACACGTACCCGGGGCATGAGTGAGCGTCAGGCGTTGGATCGGATCGCCCACCAGCCGTCCCGTGAAAAACGTAAGGAGATTGCGGATGCGGTGGTCGATTCATCACAATCCATGGAACGTATGTTCGAGTATGTTGATACGCTGATGCGGCAATGGCGTTTGAGGACGAGGTAGATTATGGGATTCAACATTGAGCGTGTGAACAAGCCGTTTGTGGTCAAATCGCCATACAAACCATCCGGCGACCAGCCCAAGGCGATTGAGGAGCTGGCCACCCGCATCGAGAACGGCGAGAAAGACGTGGTGCTCATGGGCGCCACAGGTACCGGTAAAACAGCCACCACCGCATGGCTGATCGAACGTCTGCAACGCCCGACGCTCATCATCGAGCCAAACAAGACGCTCGCCGCCCAGTTATGCGCCGAATTCCGCGAACTCATGCCCGACAACGCGGTGAGCTACTTCGTCTCCTACTACGACTACTACCAGCCGGAAGCCTACATACCGCAGACCGACACCTACATCGAGAAGGATTCCAACATCAATGATGATGTGGAGCGTCTGCGTCATGCGGCCACGGCGAACCTCCTGACCCGGCGCGATTGCGTGGTGGTGGCGACGGTCTCCTGCATTTACGGCTTGGGCACGCCGGAGGAGTATGCCGGTCGTATGCTGCTGCTCAAGGAAGGTCAGCAGATTGACCGCGACGAATTGCTGCGCAAGTTCGTGGCTATGCAGTACAAACGCAATGACATCGCCTTCACTCGAGGCACGTTTCGAGTTCGGGGAGACACGGTTGAAATCATTCCTGTCTACGAGGAACTGGCGATCCGCATCGAATTCTTCGGTGACGAAATCGACCGTATTTCCACGTTGCACCCGTTGACCGGCGATGTTATCGGTCATGAGGAACAGGTGCACATCTTCCCGGCATCGCATTATGTGGCTGGACCGGAACGTATGGAGCATGCCCTGAAGACCATCCAGCAGGAATTGGACGAGCGCACCGCCGAATTGCGCAAACAGGGCAAGGAGCTTGAGGCGCAACGCCTCACCATGCGCACCACGTATGACTTGGAAATGCTTTCCCAAGTCGGCGTGTGCTCCGGCGTGGAAAACTATTCAAGGCATTTCGACGGCCGCGCCCCGGGTACCCCTCCGCATACACTGCTCGATTTCTTTCCCGACGATTTCCTGCTTGTCATCGATGAATCGCATGTCACCGTGCCGCAGATTGGAGCAATGTACGAAGGCGACGCGAGCCGCAAACGTACATTGGTCGAACATGGGTTTCGTCTGCCGTCGGCCATGGATAACCGTCCGCTTAAATGGCCGGAGTTCCAGGAACGTGTCGGTCAGACGGTCTATCTGTCGGCGACGCCGGGGGATTACGAGCTCGGTCTGAGCAATGGCGTGGTCGAACAGATCATTCGTCCGACGGGTCTTGTCGATCCGCAGATCGATGTGCGTCCCGTGGAAGGACAGGTCGATGATCTGCTTGCCGAGATCAAGGACCGGGTGGCAAGGAACGAACGCGCGCTGGTCACCACGCTTACCAAGAAGATGGCGGAGGATCTGACCGACTATCTGCTGGAACGGGGCATCAAGGTCGAGTATCTGCATTCCGACGTGGACACGTTGCGCCGCGTTGAACTGCTGCGTGAGCTTCGCGAAGGCAAGATCGACGTCATCGTCGGCATCAATCTGCTGCGCGAGGGGCTCGATTTGCCGGAAGTGTCGTTGGTGGCGATTCTCGACGCGGACAAGGAGGGTTTCCTGCGTTCGTATCGCTCCCTCATCCAGACCATCGGCCGTGCCGCGCGAAACGTGTCCGGAACCGTCATCATGTATGCGGATGACATTACCGACGCCATGCATAAGGCCATCGATGAGACCAATCGACGTCGTGATATCCAGATCGCCTACAACAAGAAGCACGGTATCGATCCGAAACCTCTTGTCAAAAAGATCTCCGACGTCAACGACATGCTTGCCAAAGAGGATGTCGACACCCAGACATTGCTCGGCACCGGATACCGCAATGCGGATAAAGCCGGTAACTCGCATCTTGGCATCCCATCCACCAGCAAGGAGGAAAAGGACAAACGGCACGAGGAAATCCTCAAGGCCGGTCTTCCGGCGCAGGACTTGGCCGATTTGATCAGGCAGCTGTCCGAGCAGATGCACACGGCTGCCGAACAACTGCAATTTGAACTCGCCGCGCGTCTGCGCGACGAAATTCGCGACCTGAAGAAGGAGCTCCGGCAGATGACCGAGGCGAACAGGTGATTCGTCCGGTCATACGGCATTCGTACCATGGTGAATCATGGCTGAAACACCACTTGCTTTTGAAATCGCCACGTTCGCGGTGCTTGCCGTCTTCTTCGTGGTCGACCTGTTCGTAATCGGGCGTAAACCACATGTGCCATCCACCGGGGAATGCGTGCGGCATATCGCGTTCTTCGTGGTCATGGCGTTGATCTTCGGTGGTCTCATGTGGTTCTTCGCAGGATCGAAGCCGGCCATCGAGTTCTACTCGGGTTGGTTGACCGAATACTCATTGAGCATTGACAATCTGTTCGTGTTCGTGATTATCATGTCGAATTTCGCCGTTCCCAAGGAACTGCAGAAGTTTGTGCTCTCGGTCGGCATCACTGTTGCGTTGGTGCTTAGAGGTCTCTTCATTCTGGTGGGTGCGGCCATCATCTCGCGTTTCACATGGGTGTTCTTCCTGTTTGGCGCGTTCCTCATCGTCACGGCCGTCAAGCTCGTCGCCGGAGGGGACGAGGACGAGGAGTACCATGAGAACGCGTTGATTCATGCGTTGCGTAAGGTCATCAGGATCACGGATGAATACGATGGCGAAAAGCTGCGCACCGTGAAGGACGGCGTCAAGCACTGGACTCCTATGCTCATCGTCTTCCTGACCATCGGAACGACCGACGTGATGTTCGCATTCGACTCGATTCCCGCGATTTTCGGACTCACCAAGGATCCTTTTATCGTATTCACCTCCAATGTGTTCGCGTTGCTCGGTCTGCAGCAGCTGTACTTCCTGCTGGGCGAGCTGCTTGACAAACTCGTCTATTTGCCATTGGGCCTGTCCGTGGTGTTGGGCTTCATTGGCGTTAAGCTCATCATGGAGGCCCTGCATGGCAATTCGTTGCCATTCCTCAACGGTGGACAGCCGATTTCTTGGGTGCCGGAGGTGCCGACGTGGCTGTCCCTCATCGTGATCGTCCTTGCGATTGGAGGCGCGGCTTTGGCCAGCGTCCTCAAGATGCGTGCCGTGGAGAAAAACGAAAAATGACGATTCGGCAGACACTGGGGAAATAGAGGTCGACATTTCCCCCAAAAATAATGTTAGCGCTCACAACACACCTCGTTCCGAGGTGGCAGTGGGCGCTTTTTGTTAGTAAACTATGCGATTGGAAACAGGGTCGTCAGATCCCAAATCAATATCAACAAGAATAGGCAGGCATTCATGCGTAAAGCCAAGATCGTAGATACCATCGGTCCAGCCACCGAGTCCCTGGAGGGCATCACCAGCCTTGTTGAGGCGGGTATGGACGTCGCTCGTCTGAACCGCTCCCACGGCACCCCGGAAGACCATCTCAAGGTCTATAACAATCTTCGCGCCGCCGCCAAGGCCACCGGTCGCAATGTTGCCGCCTTGGTTGACCTGCAGGGCCCGAAGATTCGTTGCGGTTGGTTCAAGAAGAACGCCGACGGCGAGGACAAGGTCCAGCTGACCGAAGGCCAGGAATTCGTCATCACCACTGATGACATCGAAGGCGACGAGCACATCACCTCCACCACCTTCAAGGGGCTGCCGGGCGACTGCCATGTGGGCGATCCGATCCTCATCGATGACGGCAAGGTCCGTCTGGAGGTTACCAAGGTCGAGGGCAACAACGTGCATACCAAGGTTGTTGTGGCCGGCCCCGTGTCCAGCCACAAGGGCATCAACCTTCCGGGCGTTGCCGTGTCCCTGCCGGCGCTGACCGAGAAGGACGAGGCGGATCTGCGTTGGGCCATCCGCACCGGCGCCGACATCATCGCCATGTCCTTCGTGCGTTTCGCTACCGACATCGACCGCGCCCACGAGATCATGGACGAGGAAGGTCGTCGTATCCCGGTCGTCGCCAAGATCGAGAAGCCGCAGGCACTCGAGAACCTTGAGGAGATCGTCAAGGCTTTCGATGGCATCATGGTCGCCCGTGGCGATATGGCCGTGGAGTGCCCGCTGGAAGAGGTGCCGCTGGCCACCAAGCGCTGCATCGAGCTGGCCCGCCAGTATGCCAAGCCGGTCATCGTGGCCACCGAGGTCCTGGGCTCCATGGTGAGCTCCCCGGTTCCGACCCGTGCAGAGGCCTCCGACTGCGCCAACGCCGTTCTGGACGGCGCCGACGCCACTATGACCTCCAACGAGACCGCTGTCGGCAAGTACCCGGCAGTCACCGTGAACACCATGAGCCGTATCTCCACGTTCGCCACCGAGCATGGTTTCGACCGTATCCCGGAGCTGAAGAACCTGGATATGTCCTCCACCGGTGCCGTGTCCTCCGCCGCCGTCGATCTGGCTGAGAAGCTCAACGCCAAGGCCATCGTCGCCTACACCCAGACCGGTTCCACCGTGCATCGCGTGTCCCGCGAACGTCCGGCCACTCCGATTTACGGCATCACCAACAATGAGCACACCTACCACTGGCTGGCTCTGTCTTGGGGTACCGAATCCTTCCTGGTCGACGAGGATTACCATGACAAGTCCCGCAAGGACCTCATGGTCTTCACCGACAAGGTCCTGAAGGACGCCGGCAAGGTCGTCGACGGCGACAAGATCGTCGTGCTGAGCTCCGCCCAGGGCGAGCATCAGCCGGGCCGCACCGACTCCATCTACGTCCACACCGTTGGTGCCTGCGACTGAGATTGAAAAGCCGCGTTAGACGGCTGCCCAACGGGTCTTCCGCCGAATTTTCGACGGGAGGCCCGTTTTGTTTTCGCGACATGCCGATGACAACGCCGTGGATTTGCCATAGACCACGTTGCTGTGCTATCCTGCCATAGTTGCGTGCAAGCCCTCGTATCCCAATTGGTAGAGGAAGCAGCCTCAAAATCTGCGCAGTGTGGGTTCGAGTCCCACCGAGGGCACGTAAGAAATCAATATCAATCCAGGCCCAGGTTGGGACACGTTAGGCCGGCTGTGGGCGTGACAGTGGAAAGAGACCGACATGGCTGCAGAGAAGACCACGGAACCGGATGAAGTGCTCACCGATGAGGAGCTCCAGGCTGCCGCGGAACCCGGACAGGAATCCACTGAAGGCAAGGCATCCGGCAAGCGCACCGTCGTCGTTGCCGAAGATGAATCCGTGAATCGCATGGATTTGGTGGCCATGTTGGAAGACAATGGCTATGAGGTTGTAGGCGAGGCCGCCAATGGTGAGGAAGCCGTCGAGCTGACCCGCAAGTTCCGTCCGAGCGTGGTGTGCATGGATGTCAAGATGCCTCGCATGGATGGCATCGAGGCCGCGGGCATTATCTGCGATGAGAATATCGCTCCTGTCGTCATGTTGACTGCGTTCTCCCAGTCTGATCTTGTCAAGAAGGCTACCGGTGCCGGTGCCATGGCCTATGTCACCAAGCCTTATGAGGAGTCTAAGCTGTTGCCGGCTCTGGAAGTGGCCATGGGTCGATTTGCTGAGATCAACGATCTGCTGGATAATGTCGAACGCAGCGAATCCAAGTTGCAGGAGACCGAGGAACAACTCAAGAAAGCGGAAGAACAGCTCAAGAAGGCCGAGGAGACGCTTGAGGAGCGCAAGCTCGTCGACCGGGCCAAGGGCCTGTTGATGGACAAGGCGGACTTCTCTGAGCAGGGAGCCTTCCGCTGGATTCAGAAGACCTCCATGGACCAGCGCATCCCGAAGAAGCGTCTGGCCATGGCCATCATCGCCAAGTACGGCGAACAGAAGTCGGAAGCAGAGGATGAGCGCTAACACACCAACTGTGGAAGGCACTTCACGCGGAACGCTATTGGTCGTCGACGGCCACTCCTTGGCGTTCCGCGCTTTTTTTGCCTTGCCCGTAGAAAATTTCAGCACGTCGGAAGGCCAGGCAACCAATGCGGTCTGGGGATTCGCAACCATGCTTTCGCAGGTGATCGATGCCGAGCATCCCGACCATCTTGCGGTCGCCTTTGATGTGAAAGGCGGCACGTTCCGCAATCAGATGCTGCCGCAATACAAGGGAACGCGTGATGCGGCACCCGAGGAGCTGCTTTCCCAGCTTCCATTGATTCAGCGTATGCTGAAGGCCCTTGGCGTCACGTTCATCGAGAAACCCGGATTCGAAGGCGATGATGTGATTGGCACACTCGCCAGCATGGGCGATCAGGCCGGTTATCGAACATTGGTCCTGTCGGGCGATCGTGATGCGTTCCAGCTCATCAACGACAACATCACCGTGTTGTATCCGGGACACCACTTCAAGAACCTGAAGCATATGACCCCCGAAGCGGTGGAGGAGAAGTATCATGTCACGCCGGCCCAATATCCGGATTTGGCCGCGTTGCGGGGCGAGACGGCTGACAACATCCCCGGTGTACCGGGAGTAGGGGACGGGTTCGCCGCCAAATGGATCAACCAATACGGCGGTCTTGATCAGATCATCGAGCATGTCGACGAAATCGGCGGGAAAAAGGGCGAAGCCCTGAGACAGAATATCGAACAGGTCAAGCTGAACCGTTCCGTGAACGCGCTGGTCCGTGACCTCGATCTTGGCGTGACGGTGTCGGACCTGACTTTCGGACAGGTCGACACTGATCAACTTGACGCTTTGTTCACCAAGCTTGAATTCGGTATCAGGACCAAGAACCGTGTGATGAGGACGTTCAATGCCGGCAAGCCATCCGAGGTTGTGAGGGAGACCAGCAAACTCGAACTGCCGCATATCACAATCGTTGACAGCCCGAACGAGCTTGAATCCTGGATTCATGCGTATCTTCCCGAACCGCAGGAACACTTGCATAATCGGGATGAACGGGTCGGCTTGAGGTCGTCGCTCGGTTTCGAGATCAATGCGGAAGACCGTTGTTCGGACATGATGGCGAAATCGTGGATCCTTCATGCGGAAGGCGTGTCAAAACCTGGGAACGCATCGCTCTCGACGGTGATGATCGCCTCGCATGGCGAGGCTGCCCGGATCGACGTGTTCGATGAGGACATGCTGCGGTGCCTGCAACAAATTCTTGACCGCTACCACCAATCCATGGTGGTGCATGGTTACAAAGAGCAGTCGCATCTGCTTGGCAGCGTTGGCATGGAACTTCCCGAACCACTGTTCGACACCAAACTCGCAGGATATCTTGCCCATCCCGATTTCCATGCCGACACCTTGGAACAGGCGGCCGCGCACTTCCTGGATCTGCATGTTGAGGCGCAGGATGAAGGTGTGACGCAGGGAACATTGGATTTTGACGAGCCGGAAGGTTCCGATTCCAAGGACGATGAGAAGTTGTCAGCCCATGTCGCAATCGTGAGACTTCTGGCCGATTATCTCTCCGGGGTGCTGGATGAGCGGAAGCAGTTCGGTCTGCTGGAATCCATAGAGATTCCGGTTTCACACGTCCTGCACGGTATGGAGCGGTTGGGCGCGCAGGTGGACATGACGCGTCTGGAGCAGATGCGTGAACAGCTTGCCACGGATGCCAATCAGGCGCAGGAAACTGCTTGGAGGTTCGCAGGCGAGCGCGTGAACCTCCAAAGTCCCAAGCAACTGCGGAAGATTCTGTTCGAGGACATGGGTCTGAAACCGACGAAGAAAACCAAGTCCGGTTCGTACACCACCAATGCCGCGGCGTTGCAGACGTTGCGGGACCGGTCGTATGACAACGATCGCGCGTGCCAGTTCCTCGACGCGCTGCTCATGCACCGGGAAAAGAACAAGCTCAAGCAGATCGTGCAGACGTTGATAGACGCCACGAACAAGCGTGATGGGCGCATCCACACCACGTTCGAGCAAACCGTGGCCGCTACTGGGCGATTGAGCTCCGTCGATCCGAATCTGCAGAACATTCCGAACAGGGACCCCGCAGGACGTGAGATTCGTTCCGCGTTCGTGCCGGGAGAGGGATTCGAGTCACTGCTTAGCTGCGATTATTCACAGGTCGAGCTGCGCATTATGGCGGACCTTTCCGGAGATGAGGCTTTGATAGAGGCTTTCCGTTCCGGCAAGGATTTCCACAAATATGTGGCAAGTCTGGTCTACGGCATTCCCGTAGAGGACATCACTTCCGACCAGCGGAGCCATGTCAAGGCGATGAGCTACGGACTTGCCTATGGCCTGAGCACGTATGGGCTTGCACAGCAGCTCAAAATCAAGCCCAAGGAAGCCGAATCGTTGAAGAATCAATATTTCGCGACCTTCGGCAAGGTCCATGAATATCTTGAATCGCTGGTCTCGTCCGCGTGTGAGAACGGATATACCGAAACCATCTTCGGCAGACGCAGATATTTCCCAGGCCTCAAATCGCCGAACCGTGCCGTACGCGACGCGGCCGAACGTGCCGCGTTGAATGCGCCAATCCAAGGATCGGCGGCCGACATCATGAAAATCGCCATGATCCGCGCGTACGGCGCGTTGCGGGAAGAAAAACTCAATAGTCGCATCATTCTGCAGATTCATGACGAACTTGTGGTGGAAGTCGCTCCGGGCGAGGCTGAGAAGGTCACCGCTTTGGTGAAGGACGCCATGGAACATGCCGTCACCATGGCGGTCCCGTTGGACGTGTCCACGGGTATCGGATCCGATTGGCAACTGGCCGCCCACTGACCCGTCCGCATGTGATGAGACCGGGGTTGGTACGTGAATTAGAAGGAAAGGCAGACAATGGCAACGTTGAAGCAGGTGGTGGATGTACTGGAGAAGCTATATCCGCTGAAATATGCGGAACAGTGGGATGAGCCGGGGCTTATCGTTGGTGATCTCCGTCATGATGTGCACAACATCGCTTTCGCTGCAGACCCGTCCATGGCGGTGGTCGATCAGGCGATTGCGGATGGTGTCGATTTACTGATCTGCCATCATCCGTTGTTCTTCCGTTCCGTGCATGCGGTGTCAGGATTGGGATTCCGAGGTGAGATCGTACGCAAGCTCAATCTCGCAGGTTGCGCGTTATGGGTCGGTCATACCAATGCGGATGCCGCCTATCGAGGGGTTGGCATGGCTGCCGCCGATGCGTTTGGATTGACCGACCAGCATCCATTGGTCCCTATCGATGATCCGAAGGCCGAACATCCGGTCGGACTGGGACGCGTCGGACGGTTGCCGAAACCGATGGCGTTGCGTGATTTCGCGCAACGTGTCGCCGATACGCTGCCATATACCGAACTGGGTGTGCAGGTGTGCGGCGATCTGGACGCGTCGGTCAGCACGGTGGCGGTTCTGCCGGGTTCCGGCGACTCCCTGTTCGATGAGGTTCGTTCGGCGGGCGTGGACGTGTATGTGACCAGCGATCTTCGGCACCATCCGGTGACCGATGCCATCGAGCAGGCACGCTATGAGGCGTCCATGCGTGCCGAAGGAGTCGAACTCGGACAAGGAGACCCGCAGATTCGTCCGATGTTCATCAATACCCCCCATAGCGCCATCGAATCCATATGGTTCCAATACGCCATGGGCGACGTGCCCCGGGCGGTGTCCGAGGCGACCGGCGACATTCCGACCGTACGCTGGATCTCCATGAACACCGATCCGTGGAATCTGGTGCTGCCGTCCTGTGGACAGGAGCGTTGAGGACGATGCCCGATATGACCGGCGTGGACATGTCATTGGACGAATCCGGTGACGGCGTGGACATGACCAGGTCCGCCACGGTGCTCAGCAGCGAGCATGTGTACCAAGGCGCGATCTTCGGCGTCGAGGACATGAGGATCGCGCTGCCCATGCGCGGCGGCGGACGGACCGTGATCCGTCGTCAGGTGATGCGCCACGCGCCCTGCGTGGTCATGCTGGTGCATGATTGCTCCAAAGACCGGTATCTGCTCGAACGGGAGTATCGCGTCGGCTGCGACGCGTTTGCCTACGGTCTGCCGGCGGGACTCATCGATGACGGCGAGGACGTCGACGCCGCGGCCCTCAGGGAACTCCGGGAGGAGACCGGCGTCGAGCCGGACGGCGCAGACGGCTGCGTCATAGACCATGTGGGAAGCTTCTACTCTTCCGAAGGCATGACCGACGAATTGGCGAACATCATGGTGATGCATCTGCATCGGTGGCATAAAGGGGAAAGACATTTCGATAGTGACGAGCATGTCGAATCGGCTTGGGTCTCATGGGAACAGCTGAAAGACACGCGTATCACGGCGTCCAATTCGATGATCGCCATCCTGTATGAGGAAATCCGCAGAATACAACGCCGATAGCGTCGGGCGGGTCCCGAATTGTAAAAACAATCGCCGGAATGATGGAAATAACGGATTCAATCAGCAAAACGTGCGATACTTGAATCATGCAAATCAGACCTGGATCGATGTATCCACTCGGCGCCAGCTATGACGGCGCCGGCGTGAATTTCGCTCTTTTCTCCCAAGTGGCGCAGAAGGTCGAGCTCTGCCTTTTCGATGAGGACGACCATGAGACCCGAGTGGAAATGACGGAGCGGAACTCCTATGTATGGCACAACTATCTGCCTGGCATACAACCTGGTCAACGATATGGGTATCGCGTGTATGGTCCGTATGACCCGATGAAGGGGCTACGGTGCAATCCGAACAAACTGCTGCTCGATCCGTACGCCAAGGCCATCGAAGGCAACATCGACGGCGATGAGAGCCTGTACTCGTATTGGTTCAAAAGCCCCGACGATGTGAACAGCATGAACACGTTGGATTCCGCGGCCCATACCATGAAATCCGCCGTGATCAATCCGTATTTCGATTGGGGCAACGACCAGCATCCTAATATCTCATACCACGATTCGGTGATTTACGAGGCGCATGTGCGAGGCATGACCAACCTCAACCTGGACGTACCTCCGGATATCCGCGGAACCTATGCGGGCCTCGCGTATCCTTCGGTCATCGAGTATCTAAAGAAGCTTGGCGTCACCGCCATAGAGCTTATGCCGATACACCAGTTCGTCAACGACAGCTTCCTGCAGGAAAAGGGACTGAGCAATTACTGGGGGTACAACACCATCGGCTTCTTCGCGCCGCATAACGCGTACTCCAGCTCCGGAGAGCGCGGCGAACAGGTCAACGAATTCAAATCCATGGTGAAGGCCTATCATCGGGCCGGCATGGAAGTCATTCTCGACGTGGTGTACAACCACACCGCCGAAGGCAACAACCTGGGGCCGACGCTGAGCTTCAAAGGCATCGACAATGGCGCTTACTATCGTCTGGTCGACAATGATCGCCGCCATTACTTCGACACGACCGGCACCGGCAACTCCCTGCTGATGCGCTCGCCGCATGCGTTGCAGCTCATCACCGATAGCCTGCGCTACTGGGTCACCGAAATGCACGTCGACGGCTTCCGATTCGATTTGGCGGCCACATTGGCCCGCCAGTTCCAAGAGGTCGACAAGCTGTCGGCATTTTTCGACATCGTTGAGCAGGATCCGGTCATCTCCCGTGTCAAACTTATCGCCGAACCGTGGGATTTGGGCTCTGGAGGCTATCAGGTGGGTGGGTTCCCGTCCAGCTGGTCCGAATGGAATGGTCGATATCGCGATTGCGTGCGTGATTTCTGGCGTTCGCAACCGTCCACGTTGCCGGAATTCGCCAGCCGTCTCATGGGTAGCTCCGACCTGTATCAGATGAACGGCCGCCGTCCCGTGGCTTCCGTGAACTTCATCACCGCGCATGATGGTTTCACCATGAACGATCTCGTGAGTTACAACGAAAAGCACAACGACGCCAATGGAGAGGGCAACAGGGACGGCGAAAACAATAACCGTTCCTGGAACTGCGGAGTGGAAGGTCCGACGACCATCAAGGACGTCAACGACCTGCGCCAGCAGCAGATGCGCAACATGTTCGCCACACTGCTGTGCAGCCAGGGCATTCCGATGATCTGCGGCGGAGACGAGGTGGGACGCACCCAGCAGGGTAACAACAACGCCTACTGCCAGGACAACGCCATTTCATGGACGAATTGGGATCTTGACGATGACCAGAAGGATCTTTTTGCGTTCGTCTCAAAGATGATCCATCTGCGTCTCGAGCATCCCGTGCTGCATCGCCGTCGTTTCTTCACCGGACGTGAGCCAGGCGATCCCGCCGACAAGATTCCACAGGTCGAATGGATGGACCACAACGGTTCCATCATGGACATGGAGGATTGGTCCAATACCCATGCCTTCTCGGTGATGATTTATCTGAACGGTTCCGACATTCCGGAGGCCGACTGGTACGGCAACCAGATGGTGGACAACGATTTCATCCTGATCTTCAACGCGCATTACGAGCCAATCATGTTCACCCTGCCGGATGAGCGGTACGGCAAGAAATGGCGGCTCGTGGTCGACACCCATAATCCGAAGGGGCCGGAGCTCAACTACGAGGCCGGCTTTGCGATCACCGCGCAGTCGAGAAGCTTCCTGTTGCTGATGAGCGACAAGAAACCGACCGCCAAGAACTACGATTTCTGACGGTTACGGCGCGATGGGAAGGGTCATCCACTTGGGGATGGCCCTTCTTGTTTGTTTCCGTGTTTTCCTTGGAAGTTTAGACTTCCGAGGCGAGTCGCGAAGAGGCCTCAGGAATGGTCTCGCTGACTTCGGCGAGATCCTCAACGGAGCGTGGATGCTTGGTCTGTGTCAGGATAAGCTGCGTCTGCACACGATCGGCCTCGATCGCCGCGATTTGCCGTGAGAAGATGATGAACCAACCAAGGAACATCATTCCGGCGAGCGCTTCGACATTTGTCAGGGTGTTGCGTCCGGACAGCCATTGGAAGCCGGCGAATGCGCCGATCGCAATGGCGAGGTCGGAGACCACGTACACGACTTTTGAAAGTTGCGGCGCGAGCCAGGGCAGCGCTATCATCAGCACGCTCATCAGACAAGGCAATCCTCTGGCGAATACATTGTGCAGGATCGGATGCGGGGTGTATCGGAACGCGCCGATGCCGACGAAGGCGATTCCTGCAAGCGTCAGCATGATCGACAGCAGGAGGATTCTGATTCTGAAATGCTTCGGCGCGTTTTCTCTGTCGTTCGGCGAGAGGTACTGCATTTGCAGCCGATGCGTGGTGATGAGTTCGGAGATTGCGAAGTAGCTGATAATGACGATGCAGATGCCGGCTAACATCAACGTCGAATTGAACATGCGCGCCGCGAACGTGGTGCGGTCGCCCAGTTGGGAGAAGTTGTTGTTGTACCAGTAAGGATCATCGGACGTCAGACCTGCGATACTGACGCCGGAAACCACGAAGAACGGCAGTAGGGATGCGATGGTCTTCGCGTTCATCAATTCCGCTTGAACGAATGTGAGATATCCGACGACTCCTGAGATTGCTGAGCAGAGTGCGGGCAGATATCCTTTCAATGTACGCAGTCCCATCATGTCGCTGATTATGGAGAGCATCATGAACGCCGTAACGAAGATTGTCGACGCATAGACCACTGATAGGGCGAGTATTTCGAAGATTCGACGGATTGGAATGGTCCAGCCATGTTTCAGCGTCATCGAATGTGAATTACGGATATATCCCAAGCCGAATGAGATGACTCCGCATCCCGCGGTGATTCCCGCGCATACAGTGAACAAGCGTTGGGTGACACGCCAGATGGCGGGGGCGAATTGCAGATACAGGTCCATGGCGATCCATGCGAGCGCGGCGCATGCCATGAAGGAGATGATGCCCGACGATTCGGCCTGCTGATGACGTCCCATGAGCGCTCCTTCCGATAACCGACATTCTAGTCTGACGTTGTCCTACCATACGCTACAATAGAAACTCGTGTTCGTCCTTCGTATACGGATGTGAGTCATGTGTTGCGTGGGAAGAATGCGTTAACGGGCTGTAGCGCAGTTTGGTAGCGCGTCTGCTTTGGGAGCAGAATGTCGCAGGTTCAAATCCTGTCAGCCCGACCGGGAAGCCCGGGATTCCAGCCAAATGATGACTGGAATCCCGGGCTTTGGTGTTTTCGGATTTGCCGGGAAGAACGGACATCTTCAGAAGAACGGCTGTCCATCATGATAGGCAGACAAACCGGCAGTGTATGTTTTTCTTTTCGTCATGGAGCCGCCATATGTCTTGCTGACGAGATGGCGCCGATGACTTCCGTTGGTTTTGGCTAACATGGTGGACATGGAAGCACTTCAAGAGAACTTGTGGCCGGCGCCGTATGCCGGCAGGCCGCTGGATGCCACCGTGGTGGTGCCTGGCAGCAAGTCGTTGTCGAATCGTTACCTCATCCTTGCGGCCCTTGGCTCGAAACCCGTGCGATTGATAGGTCTGTTGCGCTCGCGTGACACCGAACTGATGATGGACGCGCTGCGCGCGCTTGGCGTGCGGTGCGACATTGACGCCGATAGCGAGACGACCGTGACGGTGACACCGCCGGAAGACGGTCGATTCCATGGTAATACGAGGATTTTCTGTGGTTTGGCCGGAACCGTGATGCGATTCGTGCCTGGACTCGCGATGCTCACGGACGGGCCGGTCGACTTCGACGGCGACGAGCAGGCATACGCCCGCCCAATGAAGCCGGTGCTGGACGGACTCGAACAGCTCGGCGCCACCATCGAATACCACGGCGAAGAGGGACGTCTGCCCTTCACCATCACCTCACCGGCACCGGCGGGGGAGCATGACTCTCCAAGCGTGGTGAGCATCGATTCTTCCGGCTCATCACAGTTCATTTCCGGACTGCTGCTCGTCGGATCACGCGTGCCGGGAGGCCTTGAACTGCATCATGTGGGGGAGAAAACTCCAAGTTTGCCGCATATCCGCATGACTGTGGCCGATCTGCGAGCCGCCGGCGTGGACGCCACAGCAGACGAACAATCGCATGTGTGGCGTGTAAAGCCGGGAACGGTTCAGCTGCCCGGTTCCGTGACCGTCGAACCGGATCTGTCGAACGCCGCGCCGTTCTTGGGAGCCGCACTGATCGCAGGCGGCACCGTGCGCGTGCCGAACTGGCCCGAGACCACCACGCAGCCGGGCGGACTGCTGCCGGGCTACCTGGAACGGATGGGCGCCAAGGTCTCGTTCCCCGAAGAGAACGGCACCCGCTATTGCCAGGTCAGCGGTGACGGGCACATCAACGGGCTCGGCGACTTCGACCTGACCGCTGCCGGCGAGATCGCGCCGTCGCTCGCGGCGATTCTGGTATTCGCCGACGCGCCGACCAACATGATCGGCATCGGCCATCTGCGCGGGCATGAGACGAACCGTCTGGAGGCGCTGGTCAACGAGATCACGCGCATCGGTGGCAAGGCGCATGAGCTGGCGGACGGCATCGCCATCGAACCGGTGCCGGCCAGCGCATTGCATGGCGCCGAAATGGAGACGTACGCCGATCATCGCATGGCCACGTTCGCGGCGATGCTCGGCCTGCGCATCGCGGACGTGACCGTGCGCAACGTGGAGACCACACGCAAGACGCTGCCTGATTTCGTGGGCATGTGGACCGGCATGCTGGGCTGAGCGCCGGCCTGAATGCCGATTTGATATGAAAATAACCTCTGGACGAATATCGACCAGAGGTTATTTTCATAACGCGATTACCGCAATGCTGCGGGAACCGTCACTCCCATTCGATGGTTGCCGGCGGCTTGGAGGTGCAGTCAAGCACCACGCGGTTGATCTGACGGCATTCGTTGGTGATGCGCGTCGAGATGGTAGCCAGCACATCGTACGGGATGCGGGACCAATCGGCGGTCATGGCGTCTTCGGAAGACACTGGGCGCAGCACGATCGGGGAGCCATAGGTACGCTCGTCGCCCTGTACGCCCACGGAGTGCACGTCGGCCAGCAGCACGACCGGGCATTGCCAGATGTCGCGGTCAAGGCCGGCCTTGGACAGTTCCTCGCGTGCGATGGCGTCGGCCTCGCGCAGCACATCCAGGCGTTCCTTGGTAATCTCGCCGATGATGCGGATGCCCAGACCCGGGCCCGGGAACGGCTGACGCCACACGATCTCGTCCGGCAGACCGAGTTCGGTGCCGATGGCGCGGACCTCGTCCTTAAACAGCGTGCGCAGTGGTTCAATGAGCTGGAACTTAATGTCCTTCGGCAGGCCGCCCACATTGTGGTGGGACTTGATGTTGGCCGCGCCGTCGCCGCCACCGGATTCCACCACGTCCGGGTACAGGGTGCCCTGCACGAGGAACTTGACTTCCTTGCCGGAGGCGCCGGCCTCTTCGATGACCTGGCGCTGCGCCTTCTCGAAGGTGCGGATGAACTTCTCGCCGATGATCTTGCGTTTTTTCTCCGGTTCGCTCACGCCCTTCAGCGCGGTGAGGAAATCCTCGGAGGCGTCCACGGCGATGAGCTTGATGCCGGTGGCCTTGACGAAATCATGCTTGACCTGCTCGGCCTCGCCCTTGCGCAACAGGCCGTGGTCCACGAATACACAGGTCAGCTGTTCGCCGATGGCCTTGTGCACCAGCGCGGCTGCGACTGCGGAGTCGACGCCGCCGGACAGACCGCAGATCACCTGCGCGTCGCCGACCTTTTCACGGATCCTCGCCACCTGGTCCTCGATGATGTTGGAGGCGTTCCAGTTATCACCAAGGCCGGCGCACTTGTGCAGGAAGTTCTCGATAAGCTTCTGGCCCATCGGGGTGTGCTTGACTTCCGGGTGCCACTGCACGCCGTACAATTTGCGGGATTCGTCCTGCATGGCCGCGACGGGTGCGCCTTCGGTGTGGGCAAGGACCTCGAAACCCTCCGGAGCGGTTTTGACCGCGACCCCATGGCTCATCCAGGTGCTTTGCTCCGCGGGGGAGCCGTCGAGCAGACCTTCGGCCTTGTCGATGGTGGTCTCCGTCTTGCCGTATTCGCCAAGGGCTGCCTTGTCGACATCCGCGCCCAACGCGTACGCCATGGCCTGGAAGCCATAGCAGATGCCGAGCACCGGAACGCCAGCCTCGAACAGTTTCCTGTCGACGCGCGGAGCGCCGGGCTCGAACACGGAAGCCGGACCGCCGGACAGGATGATGGCCTGCGGATCCTTGGCCAGCATCTCATCGACCGGCATGGAATGCGGCACAAGCTCGGAATAAACATTGGCCTCACGCACGCGACGTGCGATCAGCTGGGCGTACTGGGCTCCGAAATCGACAACGAGCACAGGACCTGCAGCCATAACACTCTCCCTAACATACGAGGATCAGAAGCGAACAACATTAACTGCTCCATTGTGGCGTTGCAAGAAGACATTGAAGACACGTGGGCATCGCGCGGGTGAATCTCACAATTGCTTACGTTCACTTGCTCAACACGCCGCGCGTGTATCCTGTGAAACGAACGTGGGAAAAATGTATTAACCGACTAAAAGCGTTGATATTGAGCCGTTTATCAATCTTTTTGATATCCTGTGAAGTGCGCACAAATAGCCCAATAAAAGCTCACAATCTGCAACAAAAATACGACATTTACACACACAGTCGCAAAAAAAGAGAAAAAAGTCGCACCTCGCTCGTAATATGCTCAAGTGACTGGAAATGAGTCATAGCGCGGAACCGCAAGGTTTTTGATATGACGCATGACCTAAGGAAATAAACAATCGCACATCACAGTGCAGGAGTACAGGAGTACACATGACGAGTCCTGTTATTGGCACCCCTTGGAAGAAGCTGAACGCTCCGGTTTCCGAGGAAGCTATCGAAGGCGTGGATAAGTACTGGCGTGCAGCCAACTACCTCTCCATCGGCCAGATTTATCTGCGTAGCAACCCGCTGATGAAGGAGCCTTTCACCCGCGAAGACGTCAAGCATCGTCTGGTCGGTCACTGGGGCACCACCCCGGGCCTGAACTTCCTCATCGGCCACATCAACCGTCTCATCGCTGATCACCAGCAGAACACTGTGATCATCATGGGCCCGGGCCACGGCGGCCCGGCCGGCACCGCCCAGTCTTACCTCGACGGTACCTACACCGAGACCTTCCCGAAGATCACCAAGGATGAGGCTGGTCTGCAGAAGTTCTTCCGCCAGTTCTCCTACCCGGGCGGCATCCCGTCCCACTACGCTCCGGAGACCCCGGGCTCCATCCACGAGGGTGGTGAGCTGGGTTACGCTCTGTCCCATGCTTACGGCGCAGTGATGAACAACCCGAGCCTGTTCGTTCCGGCCATCGTTGGCGACGGCGAAGCCGAGACCGGCCCGCTGGCCACCGGCTGGCAGTCCAACAAGCTCATCAACCCGCGTACCGACGGCATCGTGCTGCCGATCCTGCACCTCAACGGCTACAAGATCGCCAACCCGACCATCCTGTCCCGCATCTCCGACGAAGAGCTCCACGAGTTCTTCCACGGCATGGGCTATGAGCCGTACGAGTTCGTCGCCGGCTTCGACAACGAGGATCACCTGTCGATCCACCGTCGTTTCGCCGAGCTGTTCGAGACCGTCTTCGACGAGATTTGCGACATCAAGGCCGCCGCTCAGACCGACGACATGACCCGTCCGTTCTACCCGATGATCATCTTCCGCACCCCGAAGGGCTGGACCTGCCCGAAGTTCATCGACGGCAAGAAGACCGAGGGCTCTTGGCGTTCCCACCAGGTGCCGCTGGCTTCCGCTCGCGATACCGAGGCTCACTTCGAGGTCCTCAAGAACTGGCTCGAGTCCTACAAGCCGGAAGAGCTGTTCGACGAGAACGGCGCTGTGAAGCCGGAAGTCACCGCCTTCATGCCGAAGGGCGAGCTGCGCATCGGTGCCAACCCGAACGCCAACGGTGGTCTGATCCGCCAGGAGCTCAAGCTCCCGAAGCTGGAAGACTACGAGGTCAAGGAAGTCAAGGAGTACGGCCACGGCTGGGGCCAGCTCGAGGCCACCCGTCGTCTGGGCGTCTACACCCGCGACATCATCAAGAACAACCCGGACAACTTCCGCATCTTCGGACCGGATGAGACCGCTTCCAACCGTCTGCAGGCCGCTTACGATGTGACCAACAAGCAGTGGGATGCCGGCTACCTGTCCTCCCAGGTCGATGAGCACATGGCTGTCACCGGCCAGGTTACCGAGCAGCTGTCCGAGCACCAGATGGAAGGCTTCCTCGAGGGCTACCTGCTGACCGGCCGTCACGGCATCTGGAGCTCCTATGAGTCCTTCGTGCACGTGATCGACTCCATGCTGAACCAGCACGCCAAGTGGCTGGAAGCCACCGTTCGCGAGATCCCGTGGCGCAAGCCGATCTCCTCCATGAACCTGCTTGTGTCCTCCCACGTGTGGCGTCAGGATCACAACGGCTTCTCCCACCAGGACCCGGGTGTCACCTCCGTCCTGCTGAACAAGTGCTTCAACAACGACCACGTGATCGGCATCTACTTCCCGGTGGATTCCAACATGCTGCTGGCCGTCGCCGAGAAGTGCTACAAGTCCACCAACAAGATCAACGCCATCATCGCCGGCAAGCAGCCGGCCGCCACCTGGCTGACCCTGGACGAAGCTCGCGCCGAGCTCGAGAAGGGTGCTGCCGAGTGGAAGTGGGCTTCCAACGCGAAGTCCAACGATGAGGTCCAGATCGTGCTTGCCTCCGTTGGCGATGTCCCGACCCAGGAGATCATGGCCGCCGCCGACAAGCTGGACGCCATGGGCATCAAGTTCAAGATCGTCAACGTTGTGGATCTGGTCAAGCTGCAGTCCGCCAAGGAGAACGACGAGGCCCTGTCCGACGAAGAGTTCGCTGAGCTCTTCACCGAGGACAAGCCGGTCCTGTTCGCTTACCACTCCTACGCTCGCGACGTGCGTGGCCTGATCTACGATCGCCCGAACCACGACAACTTCAACGTCCACGGCTACGAGGAGCAGGGCTCCACCACCACCCCGTACGACATGGTGCGTGTCAACAACATCGATCGTTACGAGCTCCAGGCTGAAGCTCTGCGCATGATCGACGCCGACAAGTATGCCGACAAGATCAACGAGCTCGAGGCCTTCCGTCAGGAAGCCTTCCAGTTCGCCGTCGACAACGGCTACGATCACCCGGATTACACCGATTGGGTCTACTCCGGCGTGAACACCAACAAGCAGGGCGCTGTCTCCGCTACCGCCGCAACCGCTGGCGATAACGAGTGAGCCTAGGTCTTTTGACCTGATTGCTTGAAATGTCCCAAGGAAGCATGTCTTCCTTGGGACATTGTTTTATTCGCGTAAGATGTTTTCTGGAAACCCCCGAATCACGGAGGGCGATTCGATGGTTGTTCCGCATTACAATTGCTTACTGTGCGAACAACGCAGTATCGCACCCGTACATACGTACATACTGAACAGGAGACACCGTGAGTCTTACCAGCATCACCATCATCAGTCCGGAAGCAGCGAACGGCCGTAATGTCGTGGCTCTTGGAGTCACCAAAGCACTTGCCTCAATTGGCAGAACCGGAGTGTTCCGCCCATCGGTCTGCAGAAAGGACACTTTTACGGATGTGCTGATTGGAGCCGCCAATGTCGACCTGACCCGCGACCAATGCGTCGGCGTGTGTCCTAAACGAGCGCGTGCCGACAAGAAAGGCTCCAGGGCGGACATCGTCGCCGCCTATACGCATGCCGTCGAAGCCGCGAATCCGGAGTTCATGGTGATTGTCGGCACCGACAGATCTTCCGTGAACGATCCGGCGATGTTCGCTTTCAACGCCGACGTGGCCGCTGATTTGCAATCGCCGGTGCTACTGGCCGTATGCACCATTAATCGCACGCCGGAGCAGGTCAGAGATACCGTCGAAGCATCTGCCAGAGTCATCGAGGAAGCCGGCAGCAAAGTCGTCGGAGTGTTCATCACCGGTTGCGATGACACGCAGCCGCAACCGCTCCGGGACTGCTTCGCGGATTATCCCGTTCCTATCTGGACATTGCCCGCCGTCGATTTCGACGATGATGACGCGATCGCCAAAGCCGATAAGGCCTTCGCCGCGAATGTGGACGACGACGAATTGATCAAAGCCATCAAAACGCCGTTCGACGCACCGACAACACCGTACGCGTTCCAATATGGTCTGCTTGGCAAGGCAAAATCGAACAAGAAGACCATCGTTCTGCCGGAAGGCACTGAAGACCGTATCATTCGGGCGGCCGACTACCTGCTGGAACGCGACATCGTCGATCTGATCATCGTCGGAGACAAGCAGTCCATTCTCGCCCGTGGCGAGGAACTTGGACTGAAATCGCTGTGCAAGGCCCAATTCCAGTCCAAGGATGATGAGACCGTGCTGGCACCCATGGTGACCAAGCTGTGCGAGCTACGGGCCAAGAAGGGCATGACCGAGGAACAGGCCCGCAAGCAGCTGGCCGACGAGAGCTATTTCGGTACGATGCTGGTGGTGATGGGCAAGGCGGATGGTCTTGTGTCCGGTTCCATCAATTCGACGGCCAACACGGTGCGTCCCGCGTTGCAAGTCATCAAGACCAAGCCGGGAACGTCGCTGGTCTCCGGTGCGTTCCTGATGTGCTTCAGGGATCATGTCGCCGTATTCGCCGATTGCGCCATCAACCTCAATCCCAACGCCGAACAGCTTGCCGAGATTGCCATCCAGTCCGCCGAAACCGCCAAGGCGTTCGGAATCAACCCCAAGGTCGGCATGCTGTCCTACTCCACACTGGGCTCCGGTAAAGGACCCGATGTGGAACTTGTGGAGAAGGCCACCTCCATAGTCAGGGAGAAGGCGCCGGATCTCGCGGTGGTCGGCTCCATCCAGTTCGACGCGGCATGGTCGCCGACCGTCGCGGCCACCAAAGCCAAGGGCGATCCGGTCGCAGGACATGTCAACGTGTTCGTGTTCCCGGATCTGTGCGCGGGTAACATCGCGTACAAAGCCGTCCAACGTTCTTCGGGAGCGGTGGCCGTCGGTCCGGTGCTGCAGGGGCTTAATCGTCCGGTGAACGACCTGAGCCGTGGCGCCACCGTTCCGGACATCATCAACACCGTCGCACTGACCGCTATCGAAGCCCAGTGATACGGGTGTTTTTGTAGCAAGCAACGAGTATTCTAAAGATTTGGAAAGCCGCCTAGGCGGCACATCGATTAACACATGGAGGATGCCCACAATGGCGAAAACCGTCCTTGTCATCAATTCCGGTTCCAGCTCTATCAAGTATCAGCTGGTTGATCTTGAGACCGGCGAAGGTATCGCTTCCGGTCTGGTCGAAAAAATCGGCGAACCGGTTGACGGCCACTACAAGCACGAGTACAACGGCGAAAAGCATGAGCTTGAGGAACCGATTCATGACCATGAGCAGGGTCTGAAGCGCGTGCTCGGCTTCTTCGATGAGTTCGGTCCGAAGCTCGCCGATGCGGGCATTGTGGCCGTCGGTCATCGCGTGGTGCAGGGCGGTTCGATCTTCCCGAAGCCGGCTTTGGTCAACGACAAGACCATCGGCCAGGTCAAGGACCTCGCCGTGCTCGCCCCGTTGCACAACGGCCCGGAGGCCAAGGGCGCTGAGGTCATGCGTGCCCTGCTGCCGGACGTTCCGCAGGTCTTCGTGTTCGATTCCTCCTTCTTCTTCCAGCTGCCGAAGGCTTCCAGCACCTACGCGCTGAACAAGGAAGTCGCCCAGCAGTACCATATCCGTCGTTACGGTGCCCATGGCACTTCCCACGAGTTCATCTCCTCCGTGGTGCCGTCCGTCATCGGCAAGCCGGCCGAAGGTCTCAAGCAGATCGTGTTGCACATCGGCAACGGCGCCTCCGCCTCCGCCGAGATCTCCGGCAAGCCGGTCGAGACCTCCATGGGTCTGACCCCGCTCGAAGGCCTCGTGATGGGCGGTCGTACCGGCGACATCGACCCGGCTGTCGTCTTCCACCTGATCCGCAATGCCCATATGAGCGTCGACGAACTGGACACCCTGTTCAACAAGCGTTCCGGCATGATGGGCCTGACCGGTTACGGCGACCTGCGTGAAGTGCATCGTCTGGTCGAGGAAGGCAATGAGGATGCCAAGCTGGCTCTGGACATCTACGTGCATCGCATCGTCGGCTACATCGGCAACTACACCGCCCAGATGGGTGGCGTCGATGTGATTACCTTCACCGCAGGTGTCGGCGAGAACGATGACGTCGTTCGCAAGATGGTTTGCGACAAGCTCGCTCCGTTCGGCGTCAAGCTGGACGAGGAGAAAAATGCAACCCGCTCCAAGGAGCCGCGCATCATCTCCGCTCCGGATTCCGCAGTCACCATCTGCGTCATCCCGACCAACGAGGAGCTGGCCATCGCCCGCAAGTCCGCCGCCATCGCGGAAGAAGGCAAGGATACCTACGGTAACGTCTTCTCCAAGTAAGTGGAGGCTGCGTTCCGCCACTTGCGGAACGCAGTGAGACCGTATAGCGAATCGCGCCGCCGCGACTGATGATCGACACCGTCGATTGTGC
>NZ_JBNMKH010000011.1:0-40144 GCF_050874245.1 Bifidobacterium sp.
GTGGTGTCCTCGCGGGCGTCGAGCTTCAAATCGAGGGCCTTGAGCTGCTCCTCCACGCGGGCTTCGGAGATGTTCGATGTGGTGGTGAAGTCGGGCACCGACACCGTGTCTTCGGTCTTCTTGTGGCCGTTGAGCATGAAGACGATGCCGATGATGGCCAGCAGCGCGACGATGCCACCGACCACGGAAGCGATGATGATCTTCTTCTTTTTGCGCTCCTGCGCCTCTTTGGCGCGTTGTTCGGTGCGGGTTTTCGTGGCGAGGGCCGCGTTCGGATTCGGCACTGCCTCGAACTGGCCCGTGACCGGATTGAACGCCTGCGTGGCGGTGGTTTCCGTGGCGGGGGTCATGGCCACGGTGTTGGCGTCCATCTCGGCCTGCTTGCGGGCCTTCATATTGGTCAGATCGGTCAGAGGATTGAACGCGGCCGCCATCGGCACACCGCCGTTCATGAACGTCATCAGATCGTTCTTGAATTCGGAGGCGGTGGCATAACGGTTCTGCCGATCCTTGGCCATCGCCTTCGCGCAGATCGAATCCCACATCTTCGGCAGACCCGGCACGATCGTGCTCGGCGGAGTGGCCACTTCCGATACGTGCTGGTAGGCGATCGCCACCGCGGAATCGCCGGTGAACGGCGGCCTTCCGGTAAGCATTTCGTACAGCACGCAGCCGGCGGAATACAGGTCGGAGCGCATGTCGACGCTTTCGCCTCGAGCCTGCTCTGGAGACAGGTATTGCGCGGTGCCGACGACGCCCTGCGACTGCGTCATGGTCGCCGCGGAATCGTCGATGGCTCGGGCGATGCCGAAGTCCATGACCTTGACCACGCCCTGCTCGGAGATCATGATGTTGCCGGGCTTGATGTCGCGGTGGATGATGCCCATGCGGTGCGAGTATTCGAGCGCGTTGAGCACGCCCATCATCACCTGCTCGGCGTCGCGCTGGCTCAATGCGCCGTTCACTTTGAGGATGTCGCGCAGGGTCTGGCCCTTGACGTATTCCATCACCAGGTACGGCAGATGCTCGACTTCGCCGGTCTCCGTGGTGACGGCTTCCTCGCCCGAATCGTAGATGTTCACGATGTTCGGGTTGTTCATCTGGGCGACGGAATGGGCTTCGCGGCGGAAACGTTCAAGGAAGATGCTGTCGGTGGCGAAATCGGCGCGCATGATCTTGACTGCTACGGTACGCCCCAAACGTGTGTCGGTCGCCACATGCACTTCGGCCATGCCGCCACGGCCGACGAGCTGGCCGAGCTGATAACGGCCTCCAGCCAAAGAGGTGGGCATGTTGATGTTCATCCCTGTTCCTTCCAATCATTGCTCACGGAGATATGGGGTTTGCTGACCACGCGGCGGGGAAGCCTTCCCCCCGAGGAGACGACCATCGTGTCGGCCATCTGCGTCTGCTGGTCCAGCAGACGGCGTTCGATGCGGGACAGGGTGCGGGATACCACCAGCGCGTCCTTCGGACGGTCCAGCGGATCCTTGGCCAGCATTGACATGACGAATTCGCGCAGCTGCACATCGATGGTGTCGGGTAGCGGCGGAACCGGATTGTTGACGTGCGCCGCTGCGATGTCGACCGGAGTCGCGCCCGTGAACGGACGGTGTCCGCACAGGCCTTCGTAGGCGACGACGCCCAACGAATAGATGTCGGATTGCGGCGTGGCATGCTTGCCTTGCGCCTGCTCCGGGGAGATGTACTGCGCGGTGCCCACCACCATGCCGTCCTGCGTGATCTGCTCCTGGTTGGTGGAGTAGGAGACGCCGAAATCGGTGATCTTCACTTCGCCGGAATCGGAGACCATGATGTTCGCCGGCTTCACGTCGCGGTGGATCACACCATGGGAATGCGCCACGAAAAGGCCTCGGGCGGTTTGGATGAGGATGGGCAGCAGCTTGGTCGGCTCCATCGGGCCGTTCTGTTCGTGATACAGGTCGGCGAGCGACTTCGACGGCACGTATTCCATGATGAGGAAGCCGATGCCGTCATGCTCGTAGTATTCGAACAGCGCCGCGATATTCGGGTGTGCAAGATTGGCGGAATTATGGGCTTCCGCACGCAGTCGGAGCAGCTTTGCCTCCTGGGTGACGCCCAGGTCGCCGCGTAGCGCCTTGATGGCCACCGGACGGCCGAGCTGGATGTCATAGCCTTTCCAGACCTCGCCCATGCCGCCTTGGGCGAGACGGGAATCCAACCGGTAGCGTCGGTGGATGAGCTGTCCTTTAATCAGTTTCATTCTGCCAGCGCCTCCTGCATCATGGCTTTCATAATCGGACCCGCGGCGAACGAGCCATACAAATCAACATTGTGCACCACGACCGCCACCGCGATCTTCGGATCGTCTGCGGGAGCGAAGCCGATGACCCATCCATCGATGGCCGAGTTGCCGTCGCCGATCTGCGCGGTGCCGGTCTTCACGGCCACCTGCACGCCGTCGATGGCGAGGTTCGGGTTCTCCTTGGTGACCACGGCCTCCATCATCTGCGTGAGCTTGTTGGCGGTGTCCGCGCTGAACGCGCGGGACATGACCGTCGGCTTGGTCTGCGAGATGACCGACAGATCGGCCGAACGCACACGATCGACCAGCGTCGGCTGCATGAGCTTGCCGTCGTTGGCCACTGCGGCGGCCACCATGGCGTTCTGCAACGGGGTCACTACGGTGTCTCCCTGGCCGATCGAGGCCAACGCGAGCTTGTCGTCGTTGACGTCGGTGGGGAACTTCGAGGTGACCGACACCCATGGCGTGCCGGTGTAGTTGGAACCGTCCACGGTGATCGGATTGTCGAAGCCGAGCTTCTTGGCCATGGACGAGACAGCGTCATCGCCCAAGGCCACGCCAAGCTGGGCGAACGCGGTGTTGGAGGAATACGCCATGGCGTCCTCCAACGTGATCTTGTTGTCGGAACCGTTGGCTTGGGGGGTGGCGTTCGTCAGTTGCGTGACGGTGCCCGGAAGCGTGTAGCTCGCGCCGGCAGGAATCTGGGTGTCGGTCTGGTACTGGCCGCTTTCCAGCGCGGCCGCGGCCACGACCGTCTTGAACGTGGATCCCGGCGGATACAGCTGAGACGTGGCGCGGTTGAGCATCGGATTGGAAACGCTTTGCGACAGCGTGCTGTAGTTGCTGTTCGCCTCGCTCATGTCATGGCTGGCCAGCTGGTTCGGGTCGTAGCTGGGCGTGCTGACCATGGCGAGTATGCGGCCGGTCTTCGGTTCGATGGCCACCGCGGCGCCGTCCGAATTGGCCAGACCGTTGTATGCGGCCTGCTGGATCTTCGGATCGATGGACGTCTCGATATTGGCGCCCTTGTTCTCCTGCCCGGTGAACAGCGATTTGAACCGCTGCCAGACGAGCTGCTCCGATTGGCCGGACAGCAGTGCGCTGCGGGACGCCTCGACACCATTCCAGCCGCGCTGGCTGATGGAGAAGAACCCGGTGACGGGCGCGTACAGCATGCCGTTGGAGTAGGAACGCTGATACGAGAACGAATCGTTGGAAGGATCGGATTTTGCGATGACCGATCCGTCCGAGGCGAGGATGGAGCCTCGCGGGGTGCCGTATTCGTGGTACAGCGATCGGACGTTGCGCGCGTCGTTGTTGAGCTGGTTGGCGCGGATGGCCGTGATGATGGTGGTGGACATGCCCAGGATGACGAACAACGCCACCACGATGGTGAACAGCTGGCGGAGCGATTTATTCATGTGATGCTCCTTGCCGTGGGATGGGCAGGTCGCGGGTGGCTGGCTCCACGATTTCCGTGGCCTGCTGGATTAGATGAGGATCCGTTGCCTCATGCGGGGTCGAGACGGTCTGTCGTGTCTGCTTGATTTCGGCGCGGCGGGTCCGTTCGCGTTCGCGCAGCGCCTTGACGGCCTCCTGCTGGAACGTGTCGTTGTCGAGTTCCGATTCCGGCTTGTTCGCGCAATTGGAGATCACGATCAGCAGTGCGGCCAGCATGTAGTTCGCGATTAGCGACGATCCGCCGGCGGCCATATACGGCAAGGTCAGGCCGGTCAACGGAATGACCAGCGTGATGCCGCCGACCACGGTGAACACCTGGAACGCCATGGTGAACACCAGACCGGATGCGAGCAGCTTGCCGAAACCATCCTTGATCTTCATCGCCGTGATCATGCCGGCGGCGATGATCAGCAGATACAGCATCAGAATGGCCATCAGGCCGGTCAATCCCAGTTCCTCGCCCAAAGCCGCGTAAATGTAATCGGAATTGGCGATCGGCGTGATCGACGGATGGCCCTGACCGAGGCCGGTACCCATCAAACCGCCGGAAGCCAGACCGAAAATGCCGGTGACGAGCTGGTACGAGCCGCCGTATTCCTTGTTGTACTGCGCTGCGTCGAACGGATGGAGCCAGGCGTCCACACGTGCGCCGACGTGGCTGAAGATGTTCGCTGCCGCCACCGCGCCCACGGCGAAGGCGATGAAGCCGATGACGATCCAGCTTTTGCGCCCGGTGGCCACGTACAGCATGGACACGAACATGGCGAAGAACATCAGCGACGTGCCGAGATCATGCTGCACGATCAGCACGCCCATGGACACGATCCACACCACGATGATCGGCCCCATGTCTTTGATGCGGGGCAGCTGGAGGCCGAGGACCTTCTTGCCGCCGACGGCGAGCTGGTCGCGATGGTCGAACAGATACGAGGCGAAGAAGAACGCCAGGAACAGTTTGGCGAATTCGCTCGGCTGGAACGATCCCAGGCCTGGAATCTTCACCCAGATGCGCGCGCCGTACTGTTCGGAGCCGAGTCCCGGAATCATCGGCGACAGCAGCAGCACGATGCCGATGACCATGCTGACGTACGAGAACCGCCGCAGTACGCGGTAGTCCTTCATGAACACGATAAGCAGGTTGGCCAGTACCAGCGCGATCGACAGCCATATCAACTGGCGGAACGCCACCGAGGTCTTCGTATCCTGGTCGATGCGCGCGATCATCATGACGCCGATGCCCGTCAGCACCATCACACAGCACATGATCGACTGGTTGGCGTAAGGCTGGAATCGCAGCAGCAGGCCCCAGGAGGTCAGGAACAACGCTCCCACGAAGGCAAGCATCCACAGATAGTCCTGTGGGAAGCCGTTCGTGGTGCGCTCGAACATCTGGAAGAACGCCACGGCGCACAGCAGCATGCTGAACGCCAGCATTCCGAATTGCTTCAAGCGCGTAGCAATCATGATTTGTCACCGTCCGTTTTCTTGGCCTGCTCGGCCTTCTTGGCGGCCTCTTCCTGCTGTTTCTGCTTCTGCGCTTCCTCCTCCTGCTTCTTCTTGGCGGCCTGCGCCTCCTCTTGTTTCTTCTGTTCGGCTTCCTGCTGTTGCCGGAGCTGCTTCTTGATCAGACGCGTATGGCTTTTCGCCTCGTCGTAAGTGTCGAAGGAGATGCCTTGGGCGAGCTGTTCGCGCCAGCTTGGCGGCAATTCGCTCGTCTTCATGGTGGTGGCCGTGACGGCATGCGACAGTCTGAGGTTGAAAATGCTCGTCGGCACGCCTTGGAAAATCGTCACCGTGCCGTGGTCGTCGCCGATGTAGTACTTGGTCTGGCTCCAGCGATAGGTGCCCGCGCCCACCGCGGCAATGCCGAGCAGCATCACGATGGTGACGAGTACGGCGATGATCCGGTTGCGGAATTTGCGGGAACGTTTCGTCTTGCGTTCCTCAAGATGTTCGTTGCGAATCGCCTTGGCCACTTCTGGATCGTTCGGATCGGCGGAGATGCGCCCGTTGCGCTTCTGCACGACCGGAATCTCCCCGGTGTCGGGATTGGTGCGGTCGCCGTTGTCTTCACGGACCGAGGATGGTTGCGCGACGCGCTGTTCCGGCTGTTTCGTTTCCTCTTTGGGGTCCTTGCCGTTGCGAAGCGCGGCCGCACGTGCCGCCGGGGACTGCTTGCCTTCCCGCAGAGGCGGCGCGGTGGCGACCGGCTCGTTGACGATGTCCGCGATAGGTTCGAGGCTCGCGCTGGCCGCGCCGCCGACGAGCGGGGTCTGGTGCGGCAGGTCGAACGCATCCGCGTCGAGCGCGAGCGTCGCGTCGGCGATTACCGCGGTGACGTTGTCGGTGCTTCCCGCGCGCAGGGCCATCGACACGAGCTGCTGCGCGCATTCCTCTTGATCGGAGCAGGTGGACAGCACCTCCTCGATCGTGGAATCCTCCAATACGCCGCACAGGCCGTCGGAGCACAGCAGCCAGCGGTCGCCGGGATCCGCCTTGCGGATGGCGATGTCGGGACGTGAATCGATATCGAAATCGCCCAGCACCCGCATCACCACATTGCGTTGCGGATGATTGCGTGCCTCGGCCTCGCTGATGCGACCGGTGTCGATGAGATGCTGCACGTAGCTGTGGTCGCTCGTCATGCGGATCAGATGGCCGTCGTGCAACAGGTATGCGCGGGAATCGCCGATATGCGCCAAAACCCAGCATCCGGCCACCAGTGCCACGGACGTGACCGTAGTGCCCATGCCGGCGAGACGGCGTTCACGCTTGGCTTTGCCGACGATCGCGTCATGCGCGGCCATGACGGAGGTCGCCATCATATGGGAGATCGCCTGCACGTCTCCTTCGACGTCGTCCTGCTCGATATGGGCCAGCGATCGGATGGCAATGGTGGAGGCGGTGTCACCGCCGGCGTGACCACCCATGCCGTCGCAGATGGCGATGAGATGTTCGCCTGCGAAGGCGGAATCCTGGTTGTTGGAACGTACGGTACCCACGTCCGAGACGACCGTGGAATACATGAACAATTGCTGTGAAGCGGCGGAAGTCGGCACGACGGTCACCTCAATTCGAAGGTGGTCGCGCCGATGCGAACCGGTACGCGCGAACCGAGGATCATCGGCGCGTTCAAACGTTGATGGTTGACAATGGTGCCGTTGGTGGAGCCCAGATCCTCGATGGCCCAGCGGCCGGTGGCGGGATCGGTGTAGACGCGGGCGTGGTGCGAGGAGACGAATTCGTCATCCAGCACCACGGTGTTCGAAGCCGCGCGGCCAAGCGTGATGGTGTTGCCGGTCAAAGGGACGGAACTGCCGGCAAGAGGACCATCGATGACGACCAGAAGCGTTGGCTTGGCACTTGCGGCGGCGCTGGACGCAGGTGCGGAGACGGCCACGGGCGCGGGCGATTCCACGGCCTTGCGCGCGGCGCGTTCCTTACGACGATGGGCCCGCGACTTGCGCGGGCTGAGAATCTCGACGTCCCTGTACAGCGAACGCACCGTGCAGGCGACGAAAATCCAGAGCAGTACGAGGAACCCGTACTTGAGGATCGCAAACGTTAATTCAGTGAGCATAAAGGCGGCTCCCCGGGTTGGGGTCGGTTACTCCTGATCCTGCGAAGAAGCCCAATACAGGATGCGGGTTCGGCCGATGGTGATCGTGTTGCCGTCGAGCAGCGTCGCCGCCTCGACGTGATGGCCTTCGACGTACATGCCGTTGGTTGAGCCCAGGTCCCGTGCGATGACGGTGTTGCCGTTGTCGGTGATGTCGATCTCCATATGACGGCGGGAGATGCCCGGATCGTCGATGACGATGTCGCAGTCGGAACCGCGGCCGATGATGGTCTTGTCTTCGGTAAGCAGATACTGATGCTCGCCGATCTCCAGCATCGGGCAATCCTCGGTCTGCGCATCGGTGGTGACCGGCACGGTGTTGCCCTGCACGGATTCGCTGGAAAGCCGGTAATCGCCCTTGGTAAGCTCAAGGTCCTCTTCGAAGATCACCACGACCGGGCCGACGAACGCGTAGTTCTGGCTTTTCGCGTACTGGGTGAGGTTGTCGGCAAGTTCGTTGGCAAGAGTCTCCGCACCCCATTCGACGATGTTGTTGAAATCCGGAGTGCTGAGTTTGAAACGATATTCGTTCGGGGCTACGGTACGGTCGCGCGTGACGGGCATGGCCTCTTTGTCGATCTCGCGTTCCAGAGCGCTGGAAAGGTCGACGGGCTTCAGGTCCTTGGACCCGAATTTGGCGAAAACCCCGTTGACGGCGCCTTCCACGCTCTTCTCAAATCGGTCGAGAACACTCATACTTGTCCCTTTCTGTCTTTGCCTATCCTACGCTTTGGCGTGCCGAGAGCCAATTCAACAAGGACTTGCTTGCAAAAATTCCATGTAAAGGGGTGGTATCCAACCTTTCGTCGGCGGAACGGTTCCGTCCGTCGGCGTATCGGACGGCTTTCGAACCGCCGACGAAGGGACGGTCCCGATCGTCGGTAGATTGGAAGGCATGGTTAATGCGATTGATGAATTTCCAGCGTTGAAGGCGCGCACTTTGCGATTCACTTGCGGAGCGCCGCGTTCCGCACGCGTGATCGGCGACGGCTCGCGCGCGCTGTTCCTGCGGTCGGACGGTCCGGAGGACACCGTCACATCACTGTGGATGAGCGTGATCGGCGAGGATGGCGAATCCAATGAAATCCTGCTCGCCGACCCGCGTACGCTGCTTGCCGACGCCGATGCCGAGGATGTGCCGGCCGAGGAGAAGGCCAGACGCGAACGTGCGCGCGAAGGCGGTTCCGGAATCGTCGGATATTCCGTCGACGCCGCCGGCAAACGCGTTGCGTTCACTATCAACGGCGGACTGTTCCTGACCGACATCGCCGCCGGTGCGACGCGCGCCATCGCCATCGACGAACCGGAATTCAAGCCGGTGCTCAATCCGCGCGTCAGCCCCGACGGACGGCACATCATGTACACGACCGGCACGTATCTGGTGGATGTCGACCTTGCTGAAGACGCGGATGACGGCGACGCGGTGTCCGTGGTGGCTTCCGTCTCGCAATCCGACGGAACAACTGACGGAACGGATGGCGCACCGGCCGGCGAATGGAAGATCGGCCTCGCCGAATTCGCCGCCGGCGAGGAAATGGACCGTTACGACGGCTTCTGGTGGTCGCCCGACTCCAAATACGTGTTGTTCGAAACCTTCGATGCCTCCCACGAGCGGACCTGGTACATCGCCGACCCCGCCGACCCGACGAAACCCGCGCAGGGACGTCGCTATCCGCAGGCGATGACGGCGAATGCCGACGTGCATCTCACCCTGCTGGAACTCGGCTACGACGCGGATGGCTGCTACTACGGCGGCATCGCGCACAACGTGGACTGGGACCGTGAATCGTACGAATATCTCGCGGCCGTCAGCTGGACGACCGGTCATGAGCCGCTGCTGCTCGTGCAGGACCGGCTCCAGCAGCACGACCAGGTGCTCGCCGTGCGTGTGGGCGACCCGGTCGTCACCATGAGCACGCCGGAAAACGGCTTCACCGACGAGGACGGCGACGAAGTGGAGACCTTCTCCATCGCCATTCCCGAATACGCTCCCGGCGAGGAGCCCGGTACCACGCGCGTGCTTGAGGAACACCATAACGACCGTTGGCTCGACCTGATCGCAGGCACCCCCGCATACACGCCTGACGGCCGCCTGGTCTGCGCGATGAACGACATGGACGCCGACACGAACCGTCTCACCGTGGATGGCAAGGCCTTCACCCCGGCCGGACTGCAGGTGCGCGAGGTGCTCGACGTGACCGACGACGATGTGCTGTGCGTGGTGCAGCGCACGCCGGAACTGTTGCCCGCCGACGAACTGCCGTTCCTGTGGCAATCCAACGCGGACGGACATGACGCGCGCAGCTTCGACGTGGTCTCGATCCGCTACGATGGCAGCTGGGAGCCGCTCACCTACACGCCCGGACAATGGACGATGTCCCGCGCCGGCGACGGTTGCGTGGTGACCGGCCGTGGCATGGACGACGCGCGGTCGCAGATGCAGCATTGCATGAACGTGCGCACCGATAGCGACGGCGGCGCGGAAGTGATGTCGATGGTGGTCGCGCCGATCGAAAACCATGCCGAAACCCCCGGCTTCACGCCGAACGTGCGATTCACCCGCCTCGGCGAACGCAAGCTGTACACGGCGATCGTCCTGCCGTCCGAAACCAGCGGCCACGCCCATGACGACACCCTGCCGGTGCTTATGAAGCCGTATGGCGGCCCGGGATTCCAGCAGGTCGTGGAAAGCCAATCGTTCTATTGGGACGCGCAATGGTGGGCCGACCAAGGCTACATCGTGGTCACCGCCGACGGTCGCGGAACCACCGGCCGCGGTCCGCGCTGGGATCGTGAGATCTACCTGGACATGAAGGCCGTGACGCTCGAAGACCAGGTCGACGCCGTGCACGCGCTGCCCGACGCGCTCGCCTCGATTGCCGCCGAAACCGGCGTTTCCGTGCCGAAACCCGACCTCGCCCGCGTGGCGATGATCGGCTGGTCCTACGGCGGCTTCCTGTCCGCGCTTGCTGTGTTGGACGCGCCCGATACGTTCGCCGCTGCCTGCGCGGGCGCTCCGCCGACCGACTGGACACTGTACGACACTCACTACACCGAGCGGTATCTGGGACTCGATCCGGCCACGTACGAACGCAACAGCATCATCGCGGACGCGCCGAAGCTCAGCCGTCCGCTCATGCTCATCCATGGTTTCGCCGACGACAATGTGACGATCGCCAACAGTCTGCGATTGAGCCAGGCGCTGATGGCCGCGGGACGCAAGCACACGTTCCTGCCGCTCAACGGCATCACGCATATGACCAACGACGAGACGGTGGCGCGCAACCTGTTGCTGCTGCAGCGCGATTTCCTCGCCGAAGCGCTGGCCTGACGGCACTCCGGCAAAAACCAGAAACGTCCCGATAAAACCAAAAGAAAAAAAGAACGCGTCCCCCTGCGATTCCACGGACTGCCAAGTATCCGTCGAATCGCGGGGAGACGCGTATCCCTTCTCAATAGGGAAGATAGGACGGCTGCGAACACCCCTGCAAGTAAGGGTGTACCACATCTGCGTAGCACCCTTGCGGGCTTCGCGGCCTGTGGGACTGGTCACGATCTGGTCACGATTTGAGACGCCCGGCAAGGGGCGGCAGGTTTTCAGGCACCGGAATCGGCAGGTAGGCGAACAGCGTCCATTCGCAGTCGCGAAGCGTCGTTTCGAGTTTGCCGCCATGCGATTCGAGTTGTTTGCTGAAGTACGCGAGGCCGTGGCCTCCCGGACGCGTGCGATCCGTTTCGGTGGTCCTCGTCCGGTTGATCTGCGTGATCTCGACGGCGTTCGGCTTGAGTATCACCGACAGATCCGCCTTGCTGCCGGGCTGGGCGTGACGTGCGATGTTGGCGTAGGTCTCGCGAAGCAGATCATTGGCGATTCCGGCCAGGCTCGGGGATGCGCTCGGCGCACCGCCCGCCACATGGAGAATCGAGGTGATGTCGAATCCGAGCGAGCGCAGACGTCTGTCTCCATCGGCCATCGTGGTTTTGAGCAGGTCGGAAAAGGCCTTGCCATCCGCGTCCTCCTCAAGAACGGTGACGTCCATATCCAGTTCGTCGATGACGCGATGCACGTTGGTCAAAGCGGACAGGATGTAATCGTTGACTTGCTCCCATTTGTCGAGTTCTTCCCGTTTTTCGGCCACGTCTTTGCCGCCGTTCGCCGTCGTGCCGTCTGCTCCGCCGTCCTTGTCGGCGCTTCCGTCCGCACCATTGCCATCGCTTCCGCGGCCATTCCTGCCGGACAATACGTCGATGCGACGCTGCGCCACGAAAGCCGCGGCGGACAGATCTCCCGTCACGGCGTCGTGTATGGCTTCCGCGATATGGGCGCGGCTTTCCATCTCACGTAATCGCGTCTTCGTCTGCTCCGCCTCCATGCGGCTGACGGCCATGGTCTCATTCCATCGCAAGGCGCATCCGAGCATCAATATCAGGCCGATCATGGCGATGATGGATACGGGATTGGAGCCATTCATGTGAAGGACCAATTGGCAGAACAATTGGTCGGCTATGGAATAGGCGAGCAGCAGCAATGCCACAAGATTGTTGGTTTCGTAGGCGAGCATGCCGAACGCGTAGAGGATTCCCGGCAACGAATTGACGTCAGCCCCGGGTATGAGCCAAGGCCCCGATTCGGCCATGACCAAGAACAGCAGCGACATCGATTTCGGGAAGAACGGGGACAACAGCAGCACCACGATCTCGATGACGGTCCAGACGTTCACCGCGGGATTATCGGCCGGAGCGAACACCATGCAGAACAGTATCCACCATACCGTGATGGCTGCGACGGCCATGCGGATTGGATGCCAGAGCCTCGGATGGTCGGCGCGCATATGGGCGCGCCACATGCGGAAGGCGCTGATGGGTTTGGACTCTTCGGGCTTGGCGGATTCTGCGGGCTTAGCGGATTTGGCGGATTCTATGGATTCAGCGCGCATGCGACCTCACCCACAATGCCACCGCCTGGCGCGCCGTCTTGCAGTTCAGTTTCTTGAGAATGCCCTGCATATGCTTGCGTACGGTGCCTTCGGAGATGTCCAGCCGTTCGGCGATCTCCCTGTCCAGCATACCGTCGGCGCACAGGGAGATGATCTGTTCTTCGCGCACGGTGAGCCGCGGTGAGTTCTCCTCCTCGCGTCTGATGCGTACGCTGGCCAAGGCGGGAGGCTCGAATCCCTCCATCACGTCGCCCCCGCAAAGCCGTTCAATGGCCTTTGCCAGTTGGTCGGAGTCCTCCTTGCCGATCAGCCCCTGCGCTCCGGCCTCCATCAGCTTGTTGCGGTAGCTGTTGATGGAGAAGCTGGTGATGCCGAGAATCGGCAGATGCCTGTCCATGAGACGGATCCGATGGCAGATGGCCGGCCCCTGCAATCCCTCCATGGACATGTCCAGTACGAGCAGGCTGAGATTATCGTCGTTTTTCTGGCAACGTTCGATCGCCTCGTCGCCGGAAGTGGCCGTCCACACCACGTAGGCCGTGGGCACCTTCGCTTCGATGAGCAGCTTCAGCGATTCCAACGCGCGCGGATCGTTGTCGACCAGCGCCACACGGTGGATTTTGGGTATAGGGGTGGCTGCGGATTTCGTGGGATTCATCGTATGGCTCACTTTCCGCACAGCCAGTGGAGCGGCGGTGGGCAGGTGATGATGGCGGACGCGGTTCCGCTCGTCGCGTCGGCGGAAGCGGCTGTGTTCTCGCCGGCCGAATTCATCGTTCCGGCTGGCTGCATGGTACAGAACATGACGAATGCCATGCACAATGACATGATTTTCATACCGATATTGTATGGGGGAGTGCGTCCATTGCATGGGGGAGCACGTCCGATACGCGGAGTCTAAGCGCTGTGGGTCAAAGGTTTGTTCATGCGGGATTCGTATGATGAAAGCATGATTCTTAGGCTGCTCGACGAGGCGAATTACGATGCCGAAATGGAAAGCAAGGTGTTGCCCGCGCTGGACGCCTGTATGACGGAAGGTTGGATGGATCCCGCCACCGTCGATTGGAATGGCGATTCGCTGCCAAAGCTGGCCGAACCGGGCCGGCTGCATTATTGCTGCTACGATGCGGCCAAATTCGACGCGTTGCGTGAAGACGGCGCTTCCGGTGTGTTCCGCGGTGCGATTGTCATATCGCATGGATTCACCGAATTCGCGCGCAAATACAGTGAAATGGCATGGTATTTCCTGTTGGCCGGCTATTCCGTATGCATCCTCGAACATCGCGGGCACGGCCATTCCGTGCACGACGTGGATAATCCCAGCCTGGTATGGATTGACGATTGGCGCCGGTATGTGGCCGATCTCGCTGCCTTCGCCGATACCGTCGGACATGAATACGCGTGCGACAAGCCGTTGAACCTGTACTGCCATTCGATGGGTGGCGGCATCGGCGCGGCCGTGCTGGAACGCTATCCGTCCCTGTTCGACAAGGCGGTGCTGTCCGCGCCCATGATCGCACCCGTCGTCGGTATGCCGACATGGCTGGCGCGCGCCGCGACGGGCATGCTGTGCGGACTGGGATTCGGCAAATCGCGCGTATTCGGGCATACCGATTTCTCGACCGACCTCGATCTCGACGAGCATAAGGGCGCTTCCGAAGCGCGCGTGCGCTGGTTCCATCAGCAACGCTGCGACGATGTGTCGTGCCAGACCAACGCGGCGACCTTCGAATGGGCGCACCAGGCACTGGCATTGTCCCGCGCCATCCTCAAGCCGGACATGTGCGGCGCGATCGAAACCCCGATGCTGCTGTTCCAGGCTGGACGTGACATTTGGGTACTCAACGGACCGCAGGACGATTTCGTGGAACGAGTGCGCGAAGGCGGTGGATCAATCGAGAAGGTTCGGTACGGGCAATCGCTGCACGAGATCTTCTCCATGCCGAACAACGTGCTCGGGTCGTATCTGGACAAAATCCTCGATTTTCTCACTGCCCCCGACGCCAGTCTGTAGGGGGATGCTGCGGCCGCGCGTGCTGCGGCCGCGGTTCCCTCTGAAATATCGCATGCTCCGGTGGCATTCCGGCAATTTTCTCGCAAGCTCATGATATTTTTATCCATGCCATTCGTCGCAGGGACGGGTGGGGTGTTGGAGAGAAAAACAATGAAGCGATTCCAATCGAAATTCAGCAAAGCCGTCATCGCGACTGTAGCCGCATGCGCCATGCTCGTTCCGGTTTCCGTGGCATCCGCAGCGGATTCCAATGGCAAGGCTCCCGGTATCACCGTGCAGCAAGGCGCGGGATACACCGCAACGAAGATTTCGCATCCGAAGAACGATACCTATGCCATCGACGGCATCACGGACGTCGATGCGAACGGCAACGCCACCGTCGGTGATGGCGAGGCCGATCGTGGACAGAACTACTCCTGGTCTTCCCTCGGCTACGGCGACTGGATGTACGTGGGCACCTGCTACTCGGCTATGGGCAGCACTTTGAAGCACATCGCCGTCCAGACCAATTCCACCTATGCGAAGATCAAGGCCAGCCTTGACATGATGTTCAACGGCAAGCTGTTCCTCGACAGCGGTGAGAACCGCAGCCTGCTGCTGAAGATCAATACGGTCACCGGCGAAGTGAAGATCGTCGTGCCGCCGATTCAGAAGGCCACTGGCGGCAAGTTCAACGTGAACGGCTACCGTGCGGCCGTCGAATTCCATGACAAGCTGTATTTCGCGGCCGCGGCGCAGGGTGCGCCGTATCTGCTGGAAGTCGACCCGAAGGATGATTCCAGCAAGGTCGTGTACCAGAGCGGTGGCGTGGCAGAGGGCATTTCCGTGGGCATCCGCGGTCTGGCCGTGATAGGCAACAAGCTCGTCGCCAGCATGATCGGCGCCGATGGCGCCTACATCGTGGCTTCCTCCAATCCGTCCGCGGGCGCCAAGTCGTTCAAGACCATCGCCACGCAGCAGGATCTGTTCAACTATCCGGCATACCACTACACCGACAACATCTTCGGCGGTGCCATCTGGGATATGATCGCCTTCAACAACAGGCTGTACATCACCATCGTCACCGGCACGTCGGCCAAGAAGCAGTCGTTTGCGCTGGTCCGCGGCGAGGAGCAGGCCGACGGCAGCTGGAAGTATACGCCGCTTGTGGGCGACACCAAGGACGGCGCCAAGTATGATTTCGGCTTCGGCGCGACCCGTTCCGGCGCGGCGAACCTGGTGGTGTACAAGAACCATCTGTACATCGGCGGCTACAACGACCCCATGGTGGCTCTGCCCGATATGATGAACAACAAGTTCGAGAACATGTACAACGACATGTCGAATCCGGTGAACCTGTGGCGCATGGATGCCAATGAGAACTTCGAACTCGTGGCCGGCGCCGACGGGGACAAGTACTTCGGCACGCCGAAGGGCACCATCGACGGCCAGGCGATGCGCGCGGGCCTCAGCTCCGAAGACGATATGAGCCGTCATCTCAACCAGTACGTGTGGCGTATGCAGTCGTATGACGGCAAGATGTACGCGGGCACGTTCGACATCAGCGACCTGGCTTACCCGGTCACGCAGTTCGCCAACGGCGACATCCTCAAGCGCACTCCGGAAGAGTGGAAGCAGCAGATCGAATACATCAAGAAGTACCTTGAGGCGGAATCCAACGATTCGTCCAAGAATTCGGCTGACGCCAGCACGTCCGATGCCAATTCGAATGATGCCGACGCGAAGACGGATGGCGATGCTGCTTCCGAGGATGCGAAGTCCCCGGTGGCCACGCAGTCCGATGAGACCGCTGGCAAGGCCGTCGACACGTCTTCCGACGCTCAGCTCGACAAGGTGGAGCGCATGGAATCCCTGATGCAGGACATGTCGGGCGATTTGGAATCCAAGCAGACCGACGTCTCGTCCGACGGAACGGCCACGATGTCTCTCGACGACGCCAACACGTACACGATCGAAGACCGTGAGGAGTTCCAGAAGGCGCTGGAAGAGCTGCTTAAGCTCTACCAGGAAGTCCGCCCGATGCTGCCGTCCTCCATCACCGATCAGCTCGACAAGTGGCTCACCGAAGACAACGTCAAGAACTTCACGTATTTCGTGGGCGTGTGCCGCTACCTGTCCTCTGCGACCATCAACAAGCGTGGATTCGACCTCGTGGTCACCAGCGACGGTCTGAACTTCCAGACCATCACCCGCAACGGCCTCGGAGACAACAACAACCACGGTCTGCGCGTGTTCGCCGAGACCAACTCCGGTCTGAGCATCGGCACCGCGAATCCGTACAACGGTACGCAGATCTGGAACCTGAACGATCTGGCTGCCGATCGCGACTGGAAGGGAAGTGCCGTATTGACCGCGGGCGATTCCTTCACGTACGACAAGTATGATGCCGACACCAAGGCCGCGAACAAGGCCGGCCTGAACGTGGGTGTCAACTTCAATGGCAACACCGTGGAGAGCGTGGAATATAACTACCAGCCGCTCGAAGAGGGCAAGGACTATGTGATTAACGAGGACGGCTCCGGCATCACGTTGACCAGCACGTTCCTCAACGCCCAGCAGACCGGCACCACCGGCTCCGTGACGGTGAAGTTCAACCGTGGCGCCCGGGTGAGGTTCACCGTGGCGGTGAAGGACAGCACGCCGGGCGTCAAGCCGGCTGGTCCGTCCCACCAGGGTGAAAACACGAACGCCAGCACGGCCAGCAGCAAGACGGCAGCCCAGACGATTGCCAGCACCGGCTCGAACGTGTTGGGCATGATGCTTGCGGCGGCCATGCTCGTCATCGCCGGCGGTGCGGTGCTGCTGATGCGCCAGCGTCGCAAGTGATCGCCATAAAGCGGAGCTGGTGATCGCGGCGAACATCGCAACGATTCCAGCTAACCGCTGAACCGTTCTACGGAATTGCCGATTGCAATGCCGGCCGTATGGGAGTTCATCCCGTACGGCCGGCATTGTTGTTTTCGGCGCTGTTTTTGCGACCATGCGCCACGTCTATCCCGTGCCATTGCGGAACGGATGCCGTGGATGCCGTGGAACCGTGGAACCGCCGTGACTCCCATAAGTTGCGTCATGGTTGTTGAATGGTGCGTGAGACTGCGGGATGCGGTTGCGAGATAGAGACGGATATGTTGGCGAAAAGAGGAGAACAGCGACCGATGGTGGGAAAGACGTTCGAACGCACGCCGAAGGATCTGCTCGTCGGCATCGCAATGACCTTGTGCGGAGGCGTGCTGTGGGGCATCAACGCCACAGTCTCCAAAATCCTCATGGGCACCTACCATGCGTCGCCGCTCTGGATAGCGTGCGTGCGCGAACTGGCTGCGGGTGTGCTGTTCCTGGCCTGCTCGGCCATCATGACGCCGAAGCCGCTTTCCGGCATGCTGCGCGACCGCGCATCGTATCCACGAATCCTGACGACCGCCCTCGTATGCGTGCTCCTCGTTCAGGTGGCCTATCTTGAATCCATCAACTGGACGAACTCCGGCACCGCCACCGTGCTGCAAAGCCTGAATCTGCTGTTCGTCCTCGCCTTCGTATGCCTGCGTGGAAGACGATTTCCCGGCATGCGCGAAGGCATTGGCGTGGCGCTCGCCTTCGCCGGCACCGTGCTGATCGCGACCGGCGGCGATGTCACGACGCTGAAGCTGCCGCTGGCCGGTCTGGCGTGGGGCGTCGTCAATGCGATTTCCACCGCCGCCATGTCGATTGTGCCGGTGAAACTCATCGAACGTTGGGGAAACTTCACCGTCAACGGCGTCGCGTTCCTGATTTCCGGACTCGTGCTGCTACCGTTCGTGAAGCCGTGGGCGTCGGCGCCGTACTTGGATTGGGCCGGGATTGGGCTGATGGTCTTCACCGTGATCGGTGGCACGTTCGGCGCATTCTGGTTGTACATGGCCGGTGTGATGCGCGTCGGCGCCATGCGCGCCACCATGCTCGGCACCAGCGAACCGGTGATGGCCACGATTTCCGCCGTTGCGTGGACCGGTGCGGTGTTCGAGCCGACCGATCTGGTCGGATTTGTGATGATCCTCGTCATGGTGTTTTTGGTGCGCTGAGCGCGTGCGTCCGCTTCTCACATGCCCATGGCCGAGTGCCCGTATGTCTCGATGCTGATACCGACGCGTCGGACAAACGCAGCCAAGCCGGGAAAATGGATAGGCGGCCGCATCTTGCCGTATTTCCTGGCTTGACTGTTACTTCCTGAGCGCCACAGCCAGCTCGCCCAGCGCCTGCCCGATGTCCGCGTTGAGGCAGATGGATTGGCTGTGAATCTGCGCTGGTGCCGCCGCCTCGCCCAGATTGAGGCATGCGTATGTGGCGTTCGAATTTTCGCCCGTCAATCGCCAGAACGGATATTTGATGATTGCCGGCGTATTGCCGCCAACGCCGAGCTCAAGCAATAGTATGCGCGAATTCCCATGCCGTTCGAGAAAATCGCCATACCGGCGGGCGGCGGCATGCCAACCGTCATCCTCCACAAACGAGGCGTCGCAACGCAGATTCGGCATCATCGGACGGCCGCAACGTGGGCAATGCGGCACCAAATCGCTCGGCACGCGCATGTCCGACTGCTTCTCGACCATCTCCCGTACGGCCTGCTCGTTGTCATAGGTGACCTGCGTGCACGGCAGCGAACACTGCCACAGGCCGTAATCGCCCTGCGTGTAGAAGAGACGCGACTTGTCGAAACCGGCCTTCTGGAAACAGTGGTCGACGTTCGTGGTCAGCACGAAATAGTCGTCCTTACCGGTGGAATGCAACATGTTCAGCAGCATGTGATGCACCGGTTTGGGCGCCGGCACGTACCGGTTGTAGTAGATCGCGCGGCTCCACCACGCCCAGTACTCCTCAAGTGTGTCAAAAGGATAGAAACCGCCCGAATACATGTCGGTGATGCCATAGCGCTCCTTGAAATCGGAGAACAGGCGGTCGAAGCGTTCGCCGGAATACGTGTAACCCGCCGACGTGGACAGGCCTGATCCGGCGCCGATAAGCACGCAATCCGCCTCATGCCACGCCTTCGCGAGCCGTTCGATCGCGGCGATATGCTCACTGTCAGCCATGGTCCTGTCAGCCATGCTCCCGTCAGGCATGGTCGGCGAATACGCGCTCGTAAATCTGGCGGTCGCGGTCGGAGAAGACATCGAAGATCACTTTCCTGATGGTGCTGGGTGTGTTGGCGGTGTCAGCTGTGTTGGCGGGGCTGGCTGGGGTTGAAGCGATTGGGGCGGCTGTGGCGTTGGTTGACGTTTGCTGCGATTGCGTTTGCTGCGATTGCGTTTGCTGCGATTGCGCGACTTCTTGTTGCGGGAATTCTTGCGCACATCGCTGCGTAAGAAAATCGCGGACCGTGTGCACGGCGATGCGCGCCGCCAGTTCTGCGGGGAAACGGAATTCGCCGGTGGAAATCGAGCAGAATGCGATTGTTTCGAGACCATGGTCGGCGGCCAGACGCAGGCAGGAACGGTAGCAGTCCGCCAACTGCTCCTGCTCGGCCGGCGTCGGATCGCCGCTGGGGATCATCGGGCCGACCGTGTGCAACACGTAGCGCGCAGGCAGGTTGAATCCCGGTGTGATCTTGGCGTGGCCGACCGGTTCCGGATGCCCCTGCTGCTCCATAATCCGATCGCAGGCAAGGCGCAGCTGCACGCCGGCGGCGGTATGAATCGCATTGTCGATGCAATGATGGTTCGGCGCATAGCAGCCGGTGAGCCCGCTGTTCGCCGCGTTGACGATCGCATCGCAACGCAGGGTGGTGATGTCGCCCTGCCAAATGGCGAGCGTTGCGCCGGTTTGCGGGGTTTGCTGAGTTTGCTGAGTTTGCGGGGTTTGCGGGGTTTGCGAAGGCTGACCATTTCGTACGGGCGATGCCGGCCACGCACGTTGTACGTTGATGCCTGCCGGCACGATGGTTTCGATTGGAAGAACGTCGTCCGTGTCGGTGATGGCGCGCTGTGCGAGCACCGCACCCAGATACTCGTCCTGCACATGCAGGAACCGTTCGCTCACCGGCGCGGGTGGACGGACGTTTTGCAGCGCGCGCAGCAGCAGACGCTGCTCCTCGTCATCGTGCGGAATCGGCAAATCCGCCTCGTCGGCATCCTGATATTCCGGATATTCCCTTAGCAACTGCCCGATAAGCCAGACGCGACGCTGCCGCTGATCCATCCACATTCCTTCCGTTCATACCCATAAACCACGCATAGACCATGCCCGTCCCACGTGCATGCCGCGCATCCCGTGTACCTCACGCATACCCTGCGTACCCTGGTGCCCCACGTGTCCGATTCTGCAGAATCGGACAAACAAAAGCTCGTATAAGTACCCTACATGTCCGTTTCTGGAGAATCGGACACTCAGACCCAGATATTGACCCCGCGGATGTCCGTTTCCCCAGAATCGGACATCCGCGGCATCTGCAGAACACCACGCGCGACCGATTCGGGAGAATCGGACACGTAAGGCATGTTCCGCAAGGCCTATATGTCCGATTCTGCAGAATCGGACACTCTGGATGCCTGCGACCGGCTAATCTGCCCCCAGCGTGGTTGGGTGCGTACCTTACTTGGTGTACACGGAGATGCGCTCGCCGACGTGCTTGGCGGATTCGGCCTCGTCCACCACGGCGATGGCGAAGTCGGCGTAGCTGATGAAGCTCTGGCCCTCGGCATTGGCGGTGAACTCCTCGCCAGCCAGCTCGTAGGAGCCGGTGCGTGCGCCTTCAGCCTGGAAATCAGCGGCCGGGCTGATGTAGGTCCACTTCACGTCGGAGCGCTCGCGCAGCTCTTCCAGCGACTTGCCCATGCCGTTGGCCAGCGGGATGAACGCCTCCGGGAAGGTCGGCAGGTCCTTGACCTGGGTCTTGTGCTCGGCGTCGACGTACAGACTGCCTGCGCCGCCGACCACGATCAGGCGGGTGTCGGTGCCGGACAGTGCGTCGCACAGGGTCTTGAGGGAGGTGGAGTGCTGCGGCTGGTCTTCCGGTGCCCACACGCCGAACGCGTCCACAACCACGTCGAAGCCGGCGAGGTCGGCCGCGGTCAGGTCGAAGAGATCCTTGATGATGGCGTGCTGCGCCTCGGACTTGTTCTCGCCGCGCACCACGGCGGTCACGTCATGGCCGCGCTTGACGGCCTCCTTGACGACGAGCTGGCCTTCCTTGCCGTTGGCTGCCACTACTGCGATCTTCATGTTCGTTCCTTTCGTAGGTGTCTTAAGGTTTTGGCGGGCGGATTCCCGTTGCTTCCCGCTGTCGTTATGAACATTATTTCCATACTGACCAAAACGGAAGAAGGCACAATAAAGTGCTATAGTTACCAAAAGGGAACTTTTATTGATTTTATTGCGATTCATGAAGGAGAAGTTTTTTCGATGGAACGTGAATTACCGGCGTGTCCCGTAGAGACGACATTGCTGATGATCTCCGATAAATGGAAGGTGCTGATTCTGCGAGATTTGTTGGACGGCACCAAACGATTCAGCGAGCTGCGCCGTTCGGTCGGCAATGTATCGCAGAAAGTGCTGACGGCGAACCTGCGTCAGATGGAACGCGACGGGTTGGTGCATCGTGAGGTGTATCCGGAGGTGCCGCCGCGCGTGGAGTATTCGCTGACGGAAACCGGACGGACGCTGCAGCCGATCATCGAGGCGATGAAGGACTGGGGCACGCAGTACAAGGCCGAGCATGCCGCCTGAGCTGGCTGTGGGCATGCTCTGCGGCTCCCATCCGCCAATCGCGACACGCCGATTTGTTACTTGGGATGAAGCGGTGTAAATTAGTCGATTGTCTGCGAGCGTGGCGGAATGGTAGACGCGCTGTCTTCAGGTGGCAGTGAGTGTATGCTCGTGGGGGTTCAACTCCCCCCGCTCGCACGGGAATGGAAAACCCCGGAACGTTGGAATACCAATGGTCCGGGGTTTTCTCGTATACGGCACAACCGGAAAATATAACAGAAATATAAGAAATATCTGGCGATTGACAGCGAATCGGCAGAATGTATTGGCATCGTTTCGCCGTATTTTCGGAATTTCCAAGTATCGCGCGACTGCCAAATCCGTTGAAAATAGCCAAAGCGGCAGCATCGTTTCCATCGCGCCATCATCGCATTTCACTGTGAGCATAATTCCGGAATGAGAGGCGCCCGGAAGAGTTGGGTGAAGTGAAAGGTCAAGGTCAGGAGCCCGGGAGGGTTCCGGATGTGGCAACGAACCCGGTCGTCGGTGTCGCCAGATGGTGACGCCGCGGCGATAATCGCACGGCCGGCTGCCAAGCCGCATTACTCCGCGCGCAGAACGCGCATTTGCTTAAGGAGTACCGATTATGGCAATGTTTCCGGCTTTGATGAATGACACGATGTTCTCCGACCTGTTCGACGATCCGTTCTTCGAGGGTTGGCGCAACATGGATCACGCGGCATGCGATGCGAATATGTCGACGGGCATGATGAGCACCGATGTGCGCGAGACCGACAAGGGCTACATGGTCGACATCGACATGCCTGGTTTCAAGAAGGATGACATCTCGCTGGATCTGCAGAACGGCTATCTGACCGTTTCCGCGCATCGCGACAGCTCTCACGAGGACAAGGACGACAACGGTCGCTGGCTGCGTCGCGAACGCTACGCCGGCTCTTGCTCTCGTAGCTTCTACGTTGGCGAGGACGTGAAGGATTCCGATATTCACGCCAGCTACAAGGATGGCACCCTGTGCCTGGAAATGCCGAAGCCTGAAGCGCAACAGCAGGTTGAGGCCAAGCACCAGATTGCCATCGAAGGCTGATTTCACGGCCTCCGCAAGCCGTGAATCGCGGTAATCACTAAGCAAACAATGCCGGACGCCCGTGCAGGGTGCCCGGTATTTTCGTTTTCCGAATGTTTAACGAATGCCCAACGAATGTCCGATTCTCCAGAATCGGACAAACATGCATCCCGAACATGACTCTGCGTGTCCGATTCTGCAGAAACGGACACACAGGGTGCTGAATATAGGGCGCGGATGTCCGATTCTCCAGAATCGGACAAACAGGGTGGGCGAGACAGGGTGATCCGGAGGAGGCGCAGTGGCTATGCGGCCAGATAATCCAATCGGTATGCGATTAGGCATTTCGATGAACTCGTTGGCGTGATAACCGTCGTGCTGTTCACGGTGCCGGTATCTGCTATGTCCACGTCGAGGTTCACCGATGTCTGGTTGACGGATTCCGTTAGACATTGCATGGTTTGCTGTCTTGCCGCCGTTCCAATGGAAAAATCGATATCGAGTTTTCCATTTCCTAGGCAGAATACCGTCAGCTGGTACATGCCGCTGTTGTGCAGCTCATCGACGCTTCGGGTGGGTTGTACTTTGAGCGTGCCGTCCGATCCAACGACATAGCTTGGATGTGCTTCGGCAAGACTTACGGAATTGCCATCCGTACTGCCAACTGCTTTGTTGAGTTCGGCGATGTCGGCAGAGCTGAAATCGGCTTTGGTCTGTGAAGAGGACTGCGTTGTCGACGGACCGTCGGGGTGGGCGTTTCCGTGGAACATACCGTGAAACATGTTGGGAAACATGCAGTATAGGCAGACGCAGATTGCGCAAATCGCCGCCAGCGCTATACAGACGATTGCTGTCCGGTGGTGCCTAACAGATACACAAGAAGCAGTTTTTTCCCCGTTTCGCATAGTCATCACAATCCCCCTTGATTGATGTGAATACGTGCTGAATATTCTAGTATTAGAAGATTGCAGACTAAAGCAACATCTGTTGATGTGTGTCTGATTGTGATGTTCTGAATTGTGTGAGTCGGGAATCGGACATTCGACTCACACAATTCGATAAAACCGGGCAGCCGGCCGAAGCGCAACGCTCCATGCCGGTGCGGATCAGCCGCGAGACCCGTTTTCGTAGAACTTCGCGAGCGTCTCGTCGCGGAATTCGTTGAAATAGCCGCCGTCGATCGATGCGCGGATATCATCGAGCAGCTTCACGAAGAAGTGCTCGTTGTGGATCGTAGCCAGCGTGAAACCGTTGAATTCGCGGGCACGCAGCGCATGATCCACGTATGCGCGCGAATAATGCGTGCAGGTGTAGCAGTCGCAACCCTCCTCAAGCGGACCGAAATCGTGCTTGAACTGCGCGCGCTTGATGTTGTAGCGTCCGTGACGCGTGAAAATCGCGCCGTTTCGGCCGCATCGCGCCGGCGCCACGCAATCGAACGTGTCGCCGCCGTTCTCCACGCAGGCGAAGATGTCGTCGACCGCGGCGATGCCGAGCACGTGGCGCGGGCGGCTTTCCGGCATCGCATCGCAGATCCAGGCGCACGTGTCGCCGATGATGCGCTTCTCGATCGCGCCGCCGATGCCGACGCCATCGAAATCAAGCGAGGCGATCTGCTCGGCCGCATGCCTGCGCAGATCCTCGTAATTCGCGCCCTGCACCACGCCGTACAGCGCCTGATACGGCTTGCCAAGCCGTTCTTCGGTGAGCCGCTTGTGCTCGGTCACGCAGCGCTGCGCCCAACGGTAGGTGCGTTCCACGGAGCGTTCCTGGTAGCCGCGGGTGTTCATCAGCGTGGTCAGTTCGTCGAAGGCGAACATGATGTCGGCGCCGATTTTGTGCTGGATGCCCATCGAAATTTCGGCGGAGAAACGGTGCAGCGAGCCGTTGAGCGGCGATTTGAACGTCACGCCGTCCTCGTCCACGAATGCGAGCCGTTCCTTGCCTTCCGCGATCACGTCATCCGATTTCATGCCGGTCACGTCCATGGCGAGCGTCTTCTTGAAGCCCGCGCCGAGCGAAAGCACCTGGAATCCGCCGGAATCGGTGAAGGTCGGTCCGTTCCAGTTCATGAACTTCGCCAGTCCGCCGGCCTCATCGAGCACCTGCTCGCCGGGGCGTTCGTACAGGTGGAACGCGTTGGACAGCAGGCATTGCGCGCCGAGGTCCCGCATGGTTTCCGGCAGTACGGCCTTCATCGCGGCCTGGGTGGCCACCGGCACGAACGCCGGGGTGTGGATGTCGCCGTGCGGGGTGTGGATGATGCCGGTGCGTCCGTAACGCGCGCCACCACGGCCCTTGCCGTCGGCCGCGTCGGGAAGGCGGGTTTTCTGTTCGAAATAGAACGCGTCGCGCCGGCCGGGTTTGCCGGGTTCCGCTCCGCGCGGATGTTCGATCAGGTTTTCGGCCGGTGCGGCTTCCGCGGTCTGGTCGGTGTGCGATTCAGTAAGGCTTGTCATGCAATGTACTTTATGCGATAGCGCCGATTGCCGCGGATCGCCGGAATTCGATGCCGGCGGAAGCTAGGCAGATACTGGCCTGACGGCTGCCGTCCGTACGGGTGACGGCCCGTCGGGCGGACGATGGTCCGCAAACTGTAACCTGATTCGGTTATTACTTTCAACAAACATTCAGGAAACTTCCAGCGCAACTATCTTTACTCTTAAATAGCAGTTCGAGCGGCACGATTGCTGACCATGTGAATGCCGCGAGACGAATAAGGAGAAACAATGGCTGAAGAGAACAGCGATCAGAACATCGCGCAGCCGCAGAACGACGCGCAGCAGACCGCGCCGCAGGCGTCGGAACAGCCCGTCGCCGACGAAACGCAGACTTCCATCACCGAACCGATCGAGGTGCGGGACTCGGACGAACGTCCCACCACCGCCATTCCTGCCGTGGACGCAACGGACGATACGCCCGATTACGCTTCCGCCGCCGGCGAAAGCACGGTGGTCGGCACTTCGCCGCAGTCAGCGCCGACCGAACAGTATCGTCCGGCACCGGAATACGGCGCGTACGGCCCCGTGCCTACGCCGCCGGCGAATGGTGCCGCGAGCCAAACTGCAGGCCAAAACGCTGGCAATCCCGCGCAGCCGCAGCAAGGACAGCCGCAACAGGGCCGGCCGTTCTTCGGCAATTTCGGCAACCCGTATATGAACGGCAATCGCCAGAACCAGCCGAACGGCAATCCGTTCGCCACTCCCACCGCGCAGAACGGCTCGCAATCGCAAAACGGTGGTCAGCCGCAGTATGGCGCAAACGTTCCGCCGGCAGGCAACGGCAACCCGTTCGGAACGCCAGGCCAGGGATTCCCGAACCAGCCGTCCTCGCCCGTCGTAACGAAGCAGAAGTCCGGCACAGCCAGCCATGTGGTCACCGCGGTCGTGGCGGCGCTCGTGTCCGGCGCGCTCTGCCTCGGCATCGGCTTCACCGCGATTTCCAACGGCTGGGTGCATGTGCCGTCCTCCAGCTCGCTGTCCGACGTCAAATCCAACACGTCCGGTTCCGGCTCCGCCAAGGTGAAGTCCGGCCAGGCGGTCGATTGGAGCGCGGTGGCCAAGGAAGTGTCCGACTCCGTGGTGGCCATCGACGTGACGACCAGCGACGGTGAGGCCAAGGGATCCGGTGTGGTGATCAGCGACAAGGGCTACATCGCCACCAACAACCACGTGATTTCCGGCGGACAGCAGATTCAGGTGACGCTTGCCAGCGGTGCCATGTATTCCGCCCAGGTGGTCGGCACGGACACCACCACCGATTTGGCCGTCATCAAGCTCGACAATCCGCCGAGCGACCTGAAAGTCGCGGAATTCGCCGATTCCGACGATCTGGCCGTCGGTGAATCCGTCATGGCCATCGGCAACCCGCTCGGCTACGACGACACCGTCACCACCGGAATCGTATCCGCGCTCAACCGTCCGGTGACCGTGACCGATGACGACAACAACGCCATCGTCACCAATGCCGTGCAGATCGACGCGGCCATCAATCCGGGCAATTCCGGCGGCCCGACCTTCAATGCGGCTGGCCAGGTAATCGGCATCAACTCGTCCATCGCCTCCACCGCAAGCTCGTCCGGCACCGCCGGTTCCATCGGCATTGGATTCGCCATTCCGTCGAACCTCGTCAAGCGGGTGACCAACGAAATCATCGACAACGGCTCCGTGAAGCACGTGGTCCTCGGCATCACCATCAAGAGCTCCACGGTCGAAGCCGATGGCGTGACCCGCGGCTGCGCCCAGGTGCAGGCCGTGACCGACGGCGGCCCTGCGGCCAAAGCCGGCGTGAAGACGGGCGACTCCATCGTGGCGTTCAACGGCAAGGCTGTGAACAACAACTACTCGCTGCTCGGCTACGTCCGCGCCTCCGCCATGGATGACAAGGTGAAGCTGACCGTGGTTCGCGGCGGCAACACCATGGACCTCGAGGTGACGCTCGACCAGGAGGAGAGCAAGACGAGCTCCTCCAACAAGCAGGACCAGCGTCAGCAGAACAACAATGGCAACAACGACAACGACGATAACAGCAACGGAGACAACGGTCTCGGCAACGGCGGCAACAATAACAATAATGGCAACGGCGACGGCGGTGGCCTGTTCGATCCGTTCGGCATGTGGTAAAGCCGACGTGACGCGTGACGCCGGACGTGCGACGGGTGGACGCCACCCGATGTGCTGACGGCGAAGCGCGAACGTGGGCCGTGCCGGTCGCGTAATCGCAAGAACGTTGGAAAACCTACGAAAAACGTCGGAAAACCAACGAAAAGCAAGGGCTGTGTGAGCAATCGCACAGCCCTTTTCGTATGCCTTTCATGCGCTGTCAGCGTGTCTTTTGCACGTCCGGCGCATGGCTATCGCAATGCTCTGTTATGCTGAAAACATCTTTTTACGCCGTGTATCGATGGTCCGCGCAGGCGGGGCGCCGGTGGGTTAACAAGGCGTCCGAAACGAGCGTAAGGAGATTCTCATGCGTAGAATCATTGCTTTATGTAAGGAAGTCCCGCTGCTTCCAATCACCATTCTCGCCGCGATTCCGCTGGCATTGCTGGGCGCGTGGAAGCCATGGGAGACGGCGGGTGTTTCGTTGGCCTTCGGACCGTTCAATCCGGGCGTCGGACAGTGGATCGTGATCGCGCTGGTCGTATACACGATTGTGGTGACGGTGATTGGCATGATCGACGATTTGCGGCACGGCCATGTGGGTGTGGATCTGCTGGCCGTCATCGCGATTGCGTCGACGGTGGCGGTGCAGGAATACTGGGCCGCGTGGGCCGTGGTACTGATGATTTCATCTGGCGAGGCGATTGAGGAATTCGCGCAGTCGAAGGCCGAGGGCAATCTGACCGCGCTGGTCGACGCGGCGCCGCGCACGGCCCACGTGGTGTCGCTGCCGGGTCTGCGCGGGCACGTGCACGCCTCCGAGGACGAGCACGCGGCGGACGTGACGGCCGACGGATTCCGCAAGGTGGCTGGTGCCGGTGCGGTGGCTGTCATCGTGGCTGGTGCAAATTTGTCCGATTCTGCAGAATCGGACATCCAGACGGTACGCAACGCATCTCACGTGTCCGATTCTGGAGAATCGGACATTCGTGATGGCAAACAGGATGCCCACGTGTCCGTTTCTGCAGAATCGGACATTCGTGGTGCCGGAAAGACGTTTGATGCGGCCGGCGAGCATTTCGACACCGTTCCGGTCGACCGGGTCAAGCTGGGCGACGTGATTCTCGTGTTGCCGGGCGAGACGGTGCCAGTCGACGGCGAGCTGCTGTCTGGCGTGGCCACCTTGGACCTGAGCAATATCAACGGCGAGCCGGTGCCGCGCGAAGTGTATGCGGGAGCACGCGTGTTGTCGGGCGCGGTCAACGGGTCGACCGCTTTGACGATGCGTGCCACGCAATTGGCGCAAGATTCGCAGTATCAGAAAATCCTCGAACTGGTGTCGTCGGCGCAGGAATCGCGCCCGACTGTCGTCAAAACAGCCGACGTGCTGGCTGTGCCGTTCACCATTCTTTCGCTGGCGATCGCTGGCATCGCATGGGCCGTCGCCGGCACTCCGTTGCGATTCGCGCAGGTGCTGGTATTGGCCACGCCCTGCCCACTGCTGATTGCGGCGCCCGTTGCGTACGTGGCTGGCACCGGCCGTCTCGCTAAAGCCGGCATCCTCATCAAAGCGCAGGACGTGCTGGAAAATCTTGGCCGCGTATCGCACATCTTCTTCGACAAAACCGGCACGCTCACCGTCAAACAACCGCAGGTGGTGCGCGTGGAGAAGCCGTTCGAGAACAGTTCGCCGTACGACGAGGACCACATCCTCATGATGGCCGGCGTGGTGGAAGGCTATTCCGTGCACATCCTGTCCAAAGGCATCGCGGCGGCCGGACAGCAGGCTATGAAGAAGCTGTACGAGCGGTATGCGAATGGGCAGCGGCTGTGCGCAGAACGGAATCTGCCCGGACATGGCCGCGATTATCCGGTTGTGAAGCACATCAAGGAGGAGTCTGGCAAAGGCGTGTCCGGCGAGGTGAACGGGCATCGGGTGCGCGTGGGCCGGTTCGCGTATGCGACGGCCGATGAGGCTGGTTTCACGCATGTGTTGGGCGGAGGCGCACCCGGTTCCTCCGTATCCACCAGTTCCGCCGCGCAGTCCGCTTCCGTTGCTCATGTGTCCGATTCTGGAGAATCGGACATTCAGACGGGTTTGAATGGTGCTCAGATGTCCGTTTCTGGAGAATCGGACACGCAACGTGGACGGAACGCATCTCGGATGTCCGATTCTGCAGAATCGGACACGCAGGCTGCCGAACTTGGCGCCGCCCCGCGGAAACTGGAGGTCAACTCGCTGTTCGCTCCGCTCGAACCGGACGAAATGGCCGCCTACGTGTCAATCGACGGCAAACTGGCCGCGCGCATCGTGCTACGTGACGTGCCGCGCGCGAACGCCAAAGCCTCCCTCGACAAGCTGCATCGGCTCGGCGTGCGCGAACTGTCCATGCTCACCGGCGACAAGGAGGCCTCCGCGCGCATCATCGCGGGCGAGGTCGGCATCGACGACGTGCAGTCCGAACTGTTCCCCGAAGGCAAGGTGGCGGCCGTCAAGAACGCCACCGAGGACGCGCATCAGCACCAGCCCGCGTGGGACAAGGTCGTGCAGCGTGTGGTCGGCGAATCCATGACCCGCCAAGTGACCATGATGGTCGGCGACGGCGTGAACGATGCTCCCGTATTGGCGGTCGCCGATATCGGCATGGCCATGACCGACGGCACGTCCACGGCGGCGTCCGAATCGGCGCAGGTGGTCATCATGAACGATGACATCGCTTCCGTGCCGCGCGCTATCGCCATTGCCCGCCGCACGAAGCGCGTGATGCTGCAGGCGGTGTTGGTCGGTCTCGGCTTGGCCATCATCGGCATGGTCGCGGCCGCGTTCAACCTGATTCCGGTGGTCGTCGGCGCGTTCATGCAGGAGGCGATCGACGTGGTGAGCATCCTGTGGGCGCTCACCGCCCTGCTTGACCGCGAATAATCGGCGGGAGCCAAGGCGGCCCGGCTTCGCGGTCATGTGTCTGGAAATGGCGGCCGTGCAAGGCTGCCGCGGCCGTGCATCGCCGTGCATGGCTGTTCCATGCGGACGAATTCACGTGATGACACGTGATGAAATGTCGCACGATTCCATTTTTGACGGCAAATTTCGAATCGTGCGACATGATGCTTTGCGATTGTACCCCCGAGGCTGGTTTAGGGGGTGCGAATCGCTTGTGCTGAGACACTTCGGGGGCGTTGAGCGAAGGTTGTTTGTTGCACGATTCGATTTTTCCGCCGTTTTTTCGAATCGTGACACATTTTTCGGTCGCATGACGCATTTTGAGCGACGGATTGCGCGCCCCCGCCGCATCACAGCGAGCTTGGCGAGATCTCCCCGGCGATGGAACGCGTCATCCACGTGCCGAAATCGGCCGCGTCCACGCCCTGCGACAGCAGGAACATGATTTTCGCATACGTGGCTTCCAGCGTCATGTCGCCCGATCCGATCGCTCCGGCGCGCGCGATCGCATCGCCCGTCTCGTAATGGCCGAGCAGCACTTCCGCCTGCTGGCATTGCGATGCGATGACGACCGGTACGCCGTCGTGCAGCGCATCGGCGATGACGTCGGTCAGTCCCGGTTCGTCGCTGGGCACGTTGCCGACGCCGTACGCGCGCAGCAGCACCGCTTCCGGACGCGGTTCGAGCATCGCGCCCAGCCGCGCGGCGGAGATGCCGGGCGCCATGTCGATCACAGCGACGTCATGCCGCGTGTACGGCTTCGGATTCTTCCACCCCTCGCTCGTGAGCGCGCTGCCGGCATACCAATGCCACGGTGTGCCGGTACGGGCCAACGGACCCGTGGACGGTGCGGAGAACCCCTCGAACGCCCAGCTCGACGACTTGCTCACACGATTGCCGGCGAACAGGTGGTGCCCGAAAAACAGACCCACCCCATGGAACCGTCCGCTCATCGCGGCATTCAGCGCACCCGTGACATTCGCGGTGGCATCCGACTCGATTTTGCCAAGCGGATGCTGCGATCCCGTGAAAATCACCGGCTTGCCGAAATCGGCCAGCGCGTAAGACAGCGCGGCGCTCGAATAGCTCATCGTGTCGGTGCCGTGCAGCACTACGAACGCGTCGGCTTCGTCGCGGTGCGAACGCAGGTCGTCGATCATCGTCTGCCAATTGTCCGGCGTCGCGTTCGACGAATCGATGAGCGGATCAAGTTCGGTGAACGAGAACAGGTCCGGATCCAAATGCGCGTCCGCGATCAGCCTATGCAGCCAACCGCGCATGTCGGCGCCCGGAACCAAGCCGTTCGGCGACTCGATCATGCCGATGGTGCCGCCGGTGTACGTGATGTGAATGCGCATATTGCCACCTCGTATGACGAGGGCCCTCGCTCGATGAGGGCCCGTTTGTTTTGTATTGCGATTGTACGTTCGCCCGCTGCCGAAAGCATGCCGGGTCGCCGGCGATTGCCGTTGGTGGCCGCTTGGGCGGCGGACGAACGATGATGGTCTACTTGCCCGGCTTTTCCGTGGTTTCCAGCACGTCGGGCACGTCGTTGCCGTTGTCGTCGAGCATCTCGTCCATCAGGTCGCCGTTGATGCGGCCACGCACATAGAACCAGCCGGCGATCATGGCCACGACGACCACCGCGAACATGGCCAGCGTCCAACGGCCGGACGCGCTGGTGAGATTCGACAGCACGACCACGGCGAAGAACACCAGCGAAATGTAGTTCGTGTACGGAGCTCCCGGCATGCGATACGCGGGACGCGTTTCCTCGCCGGCCTTGACCTTCCTGAGGAACGCCAGATGCGTGACCAGAATGGCGGCCCAGGTTCCGGCGATGCCGATGCCGGCCAGATTCATGACGATTTCGAACGCGTCGGACGGCAGCACGGCGTTCAGCACCACGCCGATCAGACCCAGCGCGGACGTGATGATGATGCCGCCGTACGGCACGTGATGCTTGTTCATGCGGGCGGCGAACTTCGGTCCGGAACCGGCCACGGCAAGCGATCGCAAGGTGCGGCCGGTGGAATACAGGCCGGCGTTCAGCGACGACAACGCGGCGGTGAGCACGACCACCTGGATCACGTCGCCGGCATGCGGAATGCCAATGCCGGAAAAGAACGTGACGAACGGCGATTCGTTGGAAGAGTAAGCGGTGTACGGCAGCACGAGCGCCATCAGCACCACGGAGCCCACGTAGAACACGAAAATGCGGATGATCATGGAATTGATGGCCTTCGGTAGCACTTTCTCGGCATCCTTCGCTTCGCCCGCGGCCACACCCACCATCTCAGTGCCGCCGAACGCGAACACCACGCCCAACGTCAGTGCGAACACGGTGGGAATGCCCTTCGGAAACAGGCCGCCATTGTCGGTGATGTTGGCCACACCGGCATGGGAGCTACCCACCGGAGCGCCGGTGACGATGGCCCAGATGGCGATGACCATGAACGCGATGATCGTGGCCACCTTGATGGCGGCGAACCAGAACTCCGCCTCACCGAACATCTTTACGCTCAGCAGATTCAGCACGAACACGACCGCCAGCGCGCACAACGCCAGCAGCCACTGCGGCACGCCCTGGAACGCCTTCCAATAATGGAAATACACGGCCACTGCGGTGATGTCGGCCATCACGGTGACCGACCAGTCCAGGAAGAACAGCCATCCGGTGATGTACGCGCCCTTCTCGCCGAGGAATTCACGTGCGTACGAGACGAACGCGCCGGACGACGGACGGCGAATCGCCAGCTCGCCCAAGGCGCGCACCATCAGAAACGCGAAAACACCGCAGACGGCGTACGCGATCGCCAAACCCGCGCCGCCCTGCGCGAGACGGCCGCCCGCGCCGAGAAACAGGCCGGTGCCGATGGAACCGCCGATGGCGATCATCTGGATATGACGTGGCTTCAGATCCTTCGCATAGCCGGCGTCGCTTTTATCGAGTTTGCGCGCGCCGCCCTGCGTCGGCGCCTTGGAATGCGCCGAATTATTGGAATCGCTCATGATTCTTCTTCTTCGTTATATGGTTTCTTCGTTGTACGGTGCGCCGCAATCGTAATTTTTCCGCCAAAGCGCGGTGCGATGGCCATGTCAATCGATTGACGGCGCGTAAGGTCGCAAACAGTATACGGATTGCTCGTTACCTGCGACGAAGCTCGCCGACGCTTGCCCGACGATACGTTCCCCCGTTCCCGGTCGGTCACGTGCGCGTGTGGAGGTCGCAAGAAAAAGCCCGTACGCCCCTATCGCAAATGCAGGGAATATATTAGGCTAGAGCGCGTGACTGAAACTCAAGAACTTCGTATCGCTGTAATCGGCGCCGGCCCTGCAGGCGTCTACTCTTCCGACATCTTCCTGCGCCAGCTCAAGAAGCTTGGCGAGGAGCTCGGCCTGGGCACCAAGGCCCGCATCGACCTGTTTGAAAAGCTGCCGGTGCCGTTCGGCCTGGTACGCTACGGCGTGGCCCCCGACCATCCATCCATCAAATTCATCGCGTCCGCGCTCGAGAAGACCCTCGACAACCCGGACATCCACCTGTACTGCGACGTGGAATTCGGCAAGGACGTGACGCTCGACGAGCTGCTCGAACGCTACGACGCCGTGCTGTTCGCCACCGGCGCGGTGGAGGACAAGCCGCTCGGCCTGCCGGGAGCGGATCTGGACGGCGTGCACGGTGCCGCAAAGTTCGTGGAATGGTATGACGGCTATCCGACCGGCGCCCGCGAATGGCCGCTCGACGCCGAAGAGGTCGCCGTGATTGGCGGCGGCAACGTGGCCATGGACGTGGCGCGCGAGCTTATGCGTAACGCCGACGATCTCAAAGCCAAAACCGACATCCCGGACAACGTGTACGAGGGTATCAAGGCCAACAAGGCCAAGACCCTGCACCTGTTCATCCGCCGTGGCGTGGCCCAGGCCAAGTTCTCCGTGCAGGAGCTGCGCGAGATGGAGAAGCTGCCGGGTGTGCAGCTGATCATCAACGAGGACGATTTCGATCTGGACGACGACACCATCGAGGAGGCCGGCAAGGACAAGCTGACCCGTCAGATGGTCGAGGAGCTGTTCACCATCCGTGAGATGGCCGAAGATATGGAAGACGACGGAGACACCGATTTCGAAGGCAATCCGGCGGACCGCAAGTACTACATCCACTTCAATTCCGCGCCAGTCGAAGTGCTGGGCAAGGACGGCAAGGTCGTTGGCATCCGCGTGGAGAAGACCGAGACCAGCGCCGATGGCAAGATGACCCGCACCGGCGAATTCGAGGAGTATCCGGTGCAGGCCGTGTACCATGCGATCGGCTACAAGCCGGCTTCCGCGCCGGGCATCGCATACGACGATCGTCGCGCTCACTTGGCCAATGCGAACGGCGACGGCCGTATCACCACCGAGGCGTCCGGCGAGGGCGCGCAGGTGCGTGAGCGTCTGTACGCCACCGGTTGGGCCAAGCGTGGCCCGGTCGGCCTGATCGGATCCACCAAGTCCGACGCGCTGCTCATCGTCACCAACATGCTCGAGGACCTGTCCAAGGCCGCCGAGGGTGGTCGCGTGGCGGTTGACCGCGATCCGGAATCCATCGACCGTCTGCTCGCATCCCGCGGCGTCAAGCCGATTGACTTCGCCGGCTGGAAGAAGGTCGACGCGTACGAGCGTGCCGAGGGCGCGAAGGAAGGCCGCGAGCACAAGAAGGTCATCGACCCGGAGCAGATGCGCGCGCTGGCGCATGCCTGATCGCTTCGGACCTCTCCTGATCTGAGGTTCGGCTGAGGTACGGCTGAGGGGTGCGCTTGGCCGTTCAGTGCGGACTGCAACGCGTGCGGTCGTAGCCGATCCCTACAGCCAATCGCTGCTGTTCCCACCGCTTTTTCGACGCCTTGAGTGTCCGTTTCTGGAGAATCGGACACTCAAGGCGTTGTTTTTGCCGTCTGCATGTCCGATTCTCCAGAATCGGACGTTCGAGGTATCGGGGTATCGGCTTGGGCATCGGCCGTACCTGTCATCAGACATTGTGGAGGGATTTGTCGCATAGCCCTGAAATTCGCGTTATCGCGGTAGACTCTCGTGAATGGAACGCGGTGTGTGGCACGCCGCAAGAATTGCCGGCACGAATGTTGCGAATGTCTAGAGTCGTGAGGTCGATATGAATTTCGGAAAGCACGTCAAGCGTAAGAACGCGCGTCGCTATTCCGCATCCGTCGTAGCCAGCCTGCTCCTTACCTGCCTGGCCTGCGTCGCTGCAGGCGCTGGTCTTGCGAACCTGCGATTCGAGGAATCGGCCCACGCCATGTCGCCGAGCGAAATCTCCGGAACCGCGGCGTCGAACAACGCGTCGGCAAATCAGCAGACGGCGCCGGTGTCATTGCAAGCTGTGCAGGACGCCATTTCCGCGGCGGACGGCAGTCCTGCGATCACGACGCAAGGTTTCACGCTGAGCGCTGAATCGCAGGCGGCGGTGCAATCGCAAATCGCGAATTTCACCAACGGCGGATACACCGCATCGTTCATGCTCGCCGATATCACTACGGGACGTACGATCGAATACAACGCGGATACGCAGATTTATTCGGCATCCTCGGCGAAGGCGCCGTACCTGATGTCGTTGTTTTCGACGGGTACCGTCGATTTGAACGCCGTATATCAAGCTTCCGATCCGCAAGCCGCCGCAATTCAGCAGAAGGTCGATGTGGTGCTGCGCGATTCCGACAATGATGCTTACGACTGGTTCTACCAGACGTATGGGCTTGATTTGTTCAACACGTGGGCCGAGCAGCAGGGGGTCTCATCCAGGATGACTCCCGAGCTCGGCGGATACATGTTCACTTCCGCGAGGGATATGGCCAAACTGTGGACCGCCGGATATGGGTTCCTCTTCGCCGGCCAGACGTCTGGGGCGCAGGGCATCGCACCCGAATCGTTGCAATGGTTGGCCGGCGAGATGACGGATTCGCGCAATTCCAACATTCATGCGGCGTTGGGCGATGCGAACACCGTGTATACGAAGGCTGGCTGGATCACCGGCGAGGGCGGCTACTATTCGCTGAACGATGCGGGTATCGTGGCTTCGCAGTCGGGCTCGTATGTGCTGGCCGTGTTGACGGACGCCTGCGATCGCAACGATTTGCTGACCGGTTTGATCGGTGCGCTTGACGCGGTGCATTCGGGCGATATGCAGGGATAGTGCGTGCCGTCTTCCCGCGTTCGGATTTTCGTAAACTTTGGATGCCCGCGTGTCCGTTTCTCCAGAATCGGACGTGTAGGCGGTTGGATTAGGTGCTTGCGTGTCCGATTCTCCAGAATCGGACATTCGAGGTAGGATTCCAACACTCCGCCAAACCACCCTCCAGCTGGCGTCCAGCAAAATCCCAGTCTGCATTTCTACGCTGGTGTCCATGAACGGCAAATTGCAGGTGCACGGCCATTGCAACGGCTTGAAGACAACGCTGTTGTTCGCGTTGATGTGGGGCGTCATCATGCTCATTTGGTGGGCGACCGGCGCCAGCCAAGGCACGCTCGGCTATTACATCCTCATTGGACTCGGCTCGACGTTCGTCTCTTACTGGTTTTCCGACAAACTGGCAATCGCCAGCATGCATGCGCAGCCGGTAAGCGAGCAGGAAGCCCCCGTATTGTACAAGATCGTCCGCGAACTGTCGGCAAAGGCGGGCAAGCCGATGCCGCGCATCTACATCGCCCCAACCATGAGCCCCAACGCATTTGCGACGGGACGCAATGAGCGTCACGCGGCGGTCTGCTGCACGCAAGGCATCCTGCAGATGCTCAATGAACGCGAAATCCGTGGTGTGCTCGGCCATGAGCTCATGCACGTCTATAATCACGACATTCTGACGTCCGCGATCGCCTCCGCCATGGCCACCGTGATTTCGTATCTCGGCTATTCGCTCATGTATTTCAGCGGCGGACGTTCCCGCGATGACCGTGACGATTCGGCGTCCGGCGGTTTGGGATTGCTTGGTGTGCTGCTGAGCACGATTCTCGCGCCAATCGCGGCTTCGCTGATTCAGATGGCGATTTCCCGCACACGCGAATACGATGCCGACGAGGACGGTTCCAAATTGACGGAGGATCCGGAGGCGCTCGCTTCCGCGTTGAGCAAGATTTCCGGCGGTGCGGCCGCCATGCCGATGGACAAGACCGCCGGAACGCAGTCGGTGGCTGCGATGATGATTGCCAATCCGTTCTCCGCAGAAGGTTTTTCTAGGCTGTTCTCCACACATCCTCCGACTTCGGATCGCATAGCTCGGTTGATGCAGATGAGTCAGGAGATGCGTCAGCAGGGCGTGCAGTCGGGGTATTTGGCTGGTGGATACGCGACGAGTGGCATCGCCGCTTCGGACATCCGTCAAGGTGCCGCGTTTGGTGCGGGCGCGCAAGGCGGTCCGCGGTTCGGGGCGCAGTATGGCTCGCAATACGGTGCACAGTATGGCACGAACGGTGGCTATTCCCGTGACTATTCGCAACGGCCCACGTCTGGCGGATATTTCGGCTGAGCCCGTTGAGCCGCGAATTTGCCGAAGGAATCCGGTTTTCCGCATAGCGGTCTATGCTCGCATGTGCGCCCGTGGCATGCTAAACTGTGAACTCGTGCCCAAAAGGCACATTCTGCGGATGTAGTTCATCGGTAGAACGAAAGCTTCCCAAGCTTTAAAGGCGGGTTCGACTCCCGTCATCCGCTCCACTGGAAACCCTTGGAATTGCAACGATTCCAAGGGTTTTACTTATAGCAAAGACCCTCCCGTGACCACACCGTACGCTGCGCGCCTGCCCATCTCGACACGCCCGGAGCCTGTGGATAACTCACGTTCTCCGACCACAACCCCTGTTCCAGTGGCGCCCATCTGTTCGGGGCCTCTACGTTGTGCGCATGGACATGAAAATGCAAACGCACGCACAATCGCGGCAGCAAACTGCGAAATCGCAGAAGAAATCACAGAAGAAACAGCAGAAGAGGCCACCGCAAACCAAGGCGCAGCAGCGGATTGACACCATGCTTGGCCAGGCGTACGCGCGCCGTCGCTTGGCGGTGCCAAGACGAGACAGGGATCGGCGAGCATTTCAGCGACGTCTGAAAACGGGAGAAATCGTCATGCCGTACAAAGGCATGTATATCGCCGCCGCGAAATGGGAATCGCTGTCATATGCGCAACGCATCACGTGGGCTTTGCGGACCGTGTGCCATACGCATCCCGGCTGGGTGTTGTGCGGCCCGTCCGCGGCGGGCGCGTTGGGATTCACCACCACCATCAAGCTGCAGCGTTACGTGCATGTCGCGGTGTCGAAACGCTCGCAGGCGGGGCGCCATGGTTATGTGATCGCCCATTTTTACAAGGATATGCCGGCGGTGAAAACCGTGGATGGCATGAAGGTGACCGTGGAAATGGACACGATGATGGATTGCGGCCGCATGCTTGATTTTGAGCATGCGATGGTCGTGTGCTGCACGGGTCTGCGATTGTCTGGTTTGCCGCAACATCGGCTGCGGGACTATGTCCACGGAAGGAAGCGGATTGGTGGTATTCCGCGCGCCAGGTATGTCGCTGAACATGCTGATCCCGCGTGTGAGAACGGCGGGGAGGCGACCGCGTTGGCCGCGATTCTGGAGGTCGGCGCATGCCGGCCACGAATGCAGGCCACGTTTGTGAGTCCGTTGAGTGGCGGCGAGATTCGCGCCGACTTTCTATGGAAACGTGACGATGGCAGTATCGTCGTGGGCGAACTGGATGGCAGGCAGAAGTATGTCGACCCGTCCATGATGGGGCAAGGCGATTCGATCGATGTGATTCTGCGTGAGAAGGATCGTGAGACGCAGCTGAATATGCTTCGGGTTGATGTCGTGCGATTTCAAATGGAGCATGTGCGTGATCGCGGGCAGTTGCGGCAGCGATTGCAGGCGGTGGGCGTTCCGTTTGAACCGGTTCGACGACGGTCGCCGTTCAGCGGTTTTCGTTGTAAGGCCTACTGATTTCATTTGGTTTGTTCTGTGTTCTGTCGATTATGTCGTGCCGTTGGCTAACGATTGCCGGCTCGTGTTTTTGTTCCTGCCTGTCTTTGCTTATGTCCTATGCCTTATTTGGCTTGCTCTGTGCGTGACTTGTGCCATGTCCGGCCTGCTTGTGCGTGGTCCGCCATCCTTGTTTGTGTTGTTGTGCTGTTGTGCCATGCCTAGTTTGTGCCGTACTCGTCTCATGAATGTCCGATTCTGGAGAATCGGACGTCTGGAATTGCAAAACCACATCTCACATGTCCGATTCTCCAGAAATGGTCACGTGGACGTCCGGAATTGCCTTTTGTGCGTCCGATTCTGCAGAATCGGACATGCGAGATGCTGGATTGGGCGTCTGGATGTCCGTTTCTGCAGAATCGGACACGTGCGGTAGGTCAGACACGCGTGGCGATGGCCGATGGGTAGTCTGGGAATCGTGAATACGGATCAGAACCTTCCCGACAATACTGCGGAATCCTCCGGCGGCAGCCCGCGCAACCTTTTACTCGGCCA